>DASYJR010000089.1:0-19114 GCA_035996305.1 Amnibacterium sp.
GGAGCGCCCCGTCGCGAGCATCACCTCGTGACCGGCACCGGCCGCCGCCCGCACCGCGCGCCGCACCCGCGGTGACGCTCCGCCGTCCTCGTGCAGCACCGTGCCGTCGATGTCGAGCGCGATCAGCCGGGAAGCGCCGTCCTCCGCCGCGGTCACCGTGCCGGCGCCGGCTCGAGGACCTCGAGACCACCGAGGAACGGCCGCAGCACCGCCGGGACGGTCACCGACCCGTCCTCGCGCTGGTGCGTCTCGAGCAGGGCGACGATCCACCGGGTCGTCGCGAGCGTGCCGTTCAGGGTGGCGACCGGAGCCGTGCGTCCGCTCTCCGCGCGATACCGGATGTTGAGGCGCCGCGCCTGGTACGTGGTGCAGTTCGACGTCGAGGTGAGCTCGCGATACGCCCCCTGCGTGGGCACCCAGGCCTCGACGTCGTACTTGCGGGCCGCGGACGTGCCGAGATCGCCCGCAGCCGTGTCGATCACCCGATAGGCGAGACCGAGGTCCGTGAGCATCGCCTCCTGCATGGCGAGCAGACGGCCGTGCTCCGCCTCGGCGAAGGCCGGATCGATGTAGCTGAACATCTCGAGCTTGTCGAACTGGTGCACGCGGATGATGCCGCGGGTGTCCTTGCCGTGGCTGCCCGCCTCGCGGCGGTAGCAGGTGGACCAGCCGGCGTACCGGAGCGGGCCGTCTCCGACGTCGAGGATCTCGTCCGCGTGGTACCCCGCGAGCGCCACCTCGCTCGTGCCCGTGAGGTAGAGGTCGTCGGCCTCGAGCCGGTACACCTCGTCCGCGTGCTCGCCGAGGAACCCGGTGCCGGCCATGATCTCGGGCTTGACGAGCGTCGGCGTGATGAGCGGAACGAACCCGGCCGCCAGCGCGCGGTCGAGTGCGAGGTGCATCAGCGCGAGCTCCAGCCGGGCGCCGATTCCGCGCAGGTAGTAGAAGCGGGCGCCCGACACCTTGGCGCCGCGCGCCATGTCGATCGCGCCGAGCAGCTCGCCGAGCGCGAGGTGGTCGCGGGGCGCGAACTCGAAGGTCGGCCGCTGCCCCACCTCGCGGAGCACGACGTAGTCGTCCTCCCCGCCGGGCGGCACGTCGTCGAGCACCACGTTCGGGATGGCGCCGAGCAGTCGGTCGGCGGTCGCCTCCGCGGCGGAGGAGCGCTCGTTCGCGGCCTTCACGTCGGCCGACAGCTGCTTCACCTCCTGCAGCAGAGCGGGCTTCTCGTCCTTGCTCGCGGCGGCCACCCGCTTGCCGAACGCGTTCTGCGCGGCGCGCAGGCGTTCGAACTCCGCGATGGCCTCGCGGCGCTCGGCGTCGGCGGCGGCCGCCTCGGCGACGAGCCCCACGGACGCGCCGCGCATCCGCTGCGAGCGCTCGACGACCTCCGGCGCCGCGCGGAGCAGCTGCACGTCGATCACGCGTCCCAGCCTATTCGGACGGGCGCGGACGGCAGGCCGCCGGGGCCCGGACTCCACGAGCGCTGTGGATAAGGTGTGCCCCATGCCTCAGGACGGGACCACCCCACAGCCCCGTCACGCCGCGGTGGTCTTCAATCCGATCAAGGTCGACGAGACCCGCCTGCGAGCGGCCGTCGACGGCGCGGCGGAGCGCGCCGGCTGGGCCGACACCCGCTGGTACGAGACCAGCGAGGAGGACCCGGGCACCGGGCAGGCGAAGCAGGCGATCGACGAGGGCGCCGGCGTCGTGCTCGCGGCGGGCGGGGACGGCACCATCCGCGCGGTCGCCGAGGGGCTGCGCGGCTCCGACATACCGCTCTCGTTGCTGCCGTCGGGCACCGGCAACCTGCTCGCCAGGAACATGAAGCTGACGCTCGACCGGCTCGAGGAGTCGGTCGACACCGCCTTCACGGGCACCGACCGGCGGATCGACCTCGGTGTCGTCGAGATGGAGCGGCCGGGAGGGGAGCGGGAGACGCGCGCCTTCCTCGTGATGGCCGGACTCGGGCTCGACGCCGCGATGATCGCGAACACGGACCCCGAGCTGAAGCGGCGGGTCGGCTGGCTCGCCTACGTCGGCGGCATCGCCCGCAGCCTCGGTGGCGCCAATTACATCCGCGTGCGGTTCCGGCTCGACGACGAGCCCGCACGGAACCTTCGCGTGAACACGATGCTGATCGGCAACTGCGGGCTGCTGACCGGCAACATCCTGCTGCTGCCCGACGCGGCCGTCGACGACGGCGTCTTCGACATCGTCGCGCTGCGCCCGGAGGGCTTCTTCGGCTGGATCCAGATCATCGTCAAGGTCGTGTGGGAGAACGGCGTGCTGCGGCGCAGCACGCTGGGCCGCAAGATCCTCGCCAACACGAAGGAGGTGCGCACGTTGCGCTACCTCCGCGGCAGGCAGATCGTCATCCGGCCCGACGACCCGCGCCCGGTGCAGCTCGACGGCGACACCTTCGGGCAGGTCGTCGCCCTGCGCGCGCACGTCGAGGAGCTCGGGCTGGCCGTGCGGATCCCGCGCGAGGAATCGGACGTGCTGCCCGCGTCCGACACGGCGAGGGCCGAGGAGGCCGTCCCCGCGTGATGCGGCGCACGGGCGTCGTGCCCGCGGTTCCGGGGAGCGCCCACCTAGCCTGACGGCATGCCTCGGGGGATGCGACGGTTCCGGCGTGCCCATCGGGCCGGCCTCGTCGCCGCGCTGGTCGTCGTCGGCCTGTCCGGATGCTCGCTCGCCACGAGCGGCGCCACGCGCAGCATCGGCGACACGGCCCCGGTCGGCGGCGACACCGCGGCGCCGTCGGCGACGACCGTTCGCGCGGTGTCCCCCGCGTCCGGGTCCGTGAAGGGCGGCACGTCCGTCACCGTCGCGGGCAGCGGGCTCGACGCCGTCCACACGGTCCGCATCGGCGGCATCGTGGTGGCCGCCACCGCGCACGCCGGCTCGGTGACGTTCAGAGCCCCGTCGGCCGCCGCCTTCGCGCCGGCGGCGGCCGCGGTCGCGCTGCGCAGCGGCTCGGGTGCGACCATCGCGACGACGACGTACCGGTACCGCACCGTCGACGGCGTCGACCGCGAGCTCGCGTACATGCTCAAGTACTGGAAGCACTACAACCCCGCCTACGAGGCCCTCGACGACAACGACTGCGTCGACTTCACCAGCCAGGCGCTGCTGCAGCGCGGCTGGCAGCAGCAGGGCGACTGGGTGCACGCCGCCGCGGTGCTCGATTCGGGGGCCGCCTGGCGCAGCTCCACGTCGTTCCGCGACTTCATGGAGGATCACCCCGAGCTGGGCGCCCCCCTCACCGACCAGCAGCGGTCGAAGGTGAAGCTCGGCGACGTCGTCCAGTTCGACTGGGACGAGTCCGGCGACCGTGACCACACGGGCGTCGTGACGAGGATCACGAGGTCGACGAGCGGCCACATCGAGATCTACTTCGCCGGCCACACGAACGACTCCGACTACCGCAGCGTCGACACCGCGATCACGAAGGACCACCCGGGCGGCGTCGCGGACTACTGGTCCCTGCGGTAGCCGTCGTCGGCCGCGCGTTCCTCATCGCACCCCGTGGCACGTGCCTCACGAGGAGCGGAGGGCCTCCAGCCAGGTCCGGGCCTCCGCGTACACCTCGTCGTCGTGCTCCTCCGCGGCCGCCACCGGCCGACCGTCGGCCCGAGGGTATGAGCCGAGGAAGAGGACCCGCGGGCTGAAGCGCCGCACGCCGAGCAGCGCGTCGGCGACGCGCTCGTCGTCGAGATGGCCGTCGAGGTCGATGACGAAGCGGTAGCGGCCGAGCTCGTCGCCGATGGGGCGGGAATGCAGCAGCGAGAGGTTGACGCCGCGGGTCGCGAACTGCTCGAGCAGCTCGAGCAGGGCACCCGGCCGATCCGACGGCAGGTCGGCGACGATGCTCGTCTTGTCCGCGCCGGTGGATGCCGGGAGGGGCATGGATCCGGCGCGGGCGACGAGCACGAACCGCGTCATCGCGTTCGGGTTGTCACCGATGTCGTCGGCGAGGGTCGCGAGGCCGAACCGCTCCCCGGCGGTGGGGGTCGCGATCGCCGCCTGCGCGAGGTCGCCCTCGTGCTCGGCGAGGAACTGCGCCGCCTGCACGTTCGAGGCGGCGGGCAGCTGCGTGTGCGATGGCAGGTGCTCGTGCAGCCAGACGCGGCACTGCGCGTACGCCACCGGATGCGCCGCCACCGCCCGCACGCCGTCGAGGGCGACGCCCTGCCGCGCGACGAGCGCGAACCGCACGGGCACGAGGTACTCGCCGACGATCCGCAGGTCGGGGATGGAGGCGAGCGCGTCGAGCACCGCCGCCACACCGCCTTCGACGGTGTTCTCGATCGCGAGCATCGCGGCGATGGACGCGCCGCCCACGACGTCGTCGAGCGCCTCACCGATGTTGTTCACCGGTCGCCACTCGGCGCCGCGCGCGGCCGCGACCTGCGTGAGGGCCGCCTCGGTGAAGGTGCCTGCCGGCCCCAGGTAGGAGTACGCGCCTGCGCCGTCGGGCATGCCCTAGAGACTATCCAGCACTCCGGGCCAGGATGAGGGCATGAGTTCCCGGGCAGGGACGCCTGCGACCGCATCCGACCTGATCGACGTCGAGGAGCTGCTGCACGCCTACTGGCACCGCCACCCGGACGTCGCCGACCCCGAGCAGCGCGTGGTCTTCGGCACCTCGGGCCACCGGGGGAGCTCCCTGAAGAGTGCGTTCAACGACGACCACATCGCGGCCATCACGCAGGCGATCGTCGAGTACCGGGCGGGTCAGGGCATCACCGGTCCGCTGTTCATGGGCCGCGACACCCACGCGCTGTCCGCACCGGCGCAGACGACGGCGCTCCAGGTGCTCGTGGCGAACGAGGTGCGCGTGCTCATCGACGAGTACGACGGCTTCACGCCGACACCGGCGGTGAGCCACGCGATCATCCGGTACAACCGGGCCAACGGCGGGGATCCCGAGGACCAGGCGGACGGCATCGTCGTCACGCCGAGCCACAACCCGCCGGCCGACGGCGGCTTCAAGTACAACCCGCCGCACGGCGGGCCGGCCGACAGCGACGCGACGAGCTGGATCGCGAACCGCGCCAACGAGTTGATCGCCAGCGGGCTCGAGGACGTGCGACGCGCCGAGCCGTCCGCCGTCGAGTGCTACGACTTCCGCACGCACTACGTCGAGGACCTCGCCTCCATCATCGATCTCGAGGCGATCAAGGCGTCGGGCATCCGGATCGGGGCCGACCCGCTGGGCGGTGCATCGGTCGGCTACTGGCAGGCCATCGCCGACGCCTACGGGCTCGACCTGACCGTCGTGAACCCGGAGGTCGACCCCGCCTGGTCGTTCATGACGCTCGACTGGGACGAGAAGATCCGGATGGATCCGTCGTCCCCGTCGGCGATGGCGTCCGTCGTCGCACGTGCCGGCCAGTTCGACATCCTCACCGGCAACGACGCGGACGCGGACCGGCACGGGATCGTGACGCCGGACGGCGGGCTGATGAACCCGAACCACTACCTCGCGGTCGCCATCGAGTACCTCTACACGCACCGCCCGGACTGGCCGTCGGACGCGGCGGTCGGCAAGACGCTCGTGTCGTCCTCCATGATCGACCGGGTCGCGGAGTCGATCGGCCGGCGCCTGGTGGAGGTACCGGTCGGGTTCAAGTGGTTCGTGCCCGGCCTGATCGACGGGTCCGTCGCCTTCGGCGGCGAGGAGAGCGCGGGCGCGAGCTTCCTCCGCAAGGACGGCACCGCCTGGACCACCGACAAGGACGGGATCCTGCTCTGCCTCCTCGCGAGCGAGATCCGGGCGGTCACGGGGCGCTCACCCAGCGAGCTCTACCGGGACCTCACCGAGCGCTTCGGCGATCCCGCCTACGAACGCGTGGACGCCGCGGCGACGAAGGCGCAGAAGGCGGCGCTCGGCAAGCTCGACGGCGACGCGATCGACGCGACCGAGCTCGCCGGCGAGCCGATCATCGCCAAGCTCTCGAAGGCGCCGGGCAACGGCGCCGCGGTCGGCGGCGTGAAGGTCGTCACCGAGCACGCCTGGTTCGCCGCCCGGCCGTCCGGCACCGAGGACGTCTACAAGATCTACGCCGAGAGCTTCAAGGGGCCGGAGCACCTGAAGACGGTCCAGGCCGAGGCGAAGCGCATCGTCGACGCCGCGCTCGGCTGATCCTGCGTGGTCGAGCCCCGCAGGGCGGGGCCCGGCCACGGCGCGCGGGTCAGAACCGGTCGCTCGTCGGCAGGATCCGGTACGAGGTCGTCGTCGGGGGTGCGCTGACCCCGGCGTCCGCCATCAGCTGGCGGATGTCGGTCTCGTCGTCGAAGAACGCGTGGAACGCGTCCTCGCTCTCCCATTCGTCGACGGCGAGCAGGTTCCCGTCGACGTCCTCCGCGAACTCGTGGTGGATCGCTCCCTTCGCCCTCCCCACCGCGGAGACGCGTTCCAGCGTCTCGCGGTGCCTCCCTCTGGCCATCTCGTCCATGGTGGACGCAGGCGCTTCGAACTTCGTGATGACCATGACGCTCATGACTTCTCCCTTGAAACCGGTGAGGCGTCTCGGCGGCGGCGGCTGCCGACGCTCGCGCGCACGGTAGGCCCTCGGCCGAGTGGGGGCAATACGTGGATTCCACCCGTTTCGGGTCCGGCAGCGACGAGCCGCCGAACCGGCACGGTGGCGTGCGTGATCGAGGGCGTCACCTCGTCCGGGGCGACCCGGGCTCCTGCGCATCGCCGGAGCATCGGACCGCGGATCCGCTTGCGCGGTTCCGGGACCGGCTCGCGTGGGGTATTTTGCACACCGCGCAATCTTCCGGGCAGGAGTCCCATGACGACCTCAAGTGCCCCACCCGCCGCCTCCGCCGGTGCCGGCGCCGTGATGACGCACCGGCAGATCCTCTTCATCATCTTCGGCTTGATGAGCGGGATGTTCCTGGCCTCGCTCGATCAGACGATCGTCGGCACGGCCATCCGCACCATCGCCGACGACCTGCACGGGCTCAGCGAGCAGGCGTGGGTGACCACGGCGTACCTCATCACCTCGACGATCTCCACGCCCATCCTCGGCAAGCTGTCCGACATCTTCGGCCGGCGGCCGATCTTCCTGACGGCGATCGGCATCTTCCTGGTCGGGTCCCTGCTGTCCGGCACGGCCTGGAGCATGTACTCCCTCGCCGCGTTCCGTGCGGTGCAGGGCATCGGTGCCGGCGGCCTCATGTCGCTCGCCCTCACGGTGATGGGCGACATCCTCGCCCCACGCGAGCGGGCGAAGTACCAGGGCTACTTCCTCGCGGTCTTCGGCACGTCCAGCGTGATCGGTCCCCTCGTGGGAGGCCTCTTCGCGGGCGCGGGCCAGATCCTCTTCATCAGCGGCTGGCGGTGGGTCTTCCTCATCAACCTGCCGATCGGCGTGTTCTCGCTGTTCGTGGTGACGCGCTTCCTGCACCTGCCGAAGCGGCACGGCAGCGCCGTCATCGACTGGTTCGGCGCCGTGTTCGTGATCCTGGCGCTGGTGCCCGGCCTGATCGTGGCCGAGCAGGGTCGCAGCTGGGGGTGGGGGTCGTGGGGCTCCTGGCTCTGCTACGCCCTCGCCGGGTTCGGCGTGATCGCGTTCGTCGTCGCGGAGCTCCGGATGGGTGAGAACGCCCTCATCCCGCTCGCGCTGTTCAAGAACCGGACGTTCTCGATGGCCACCGTGCTCGGCGTGCTCGTCGGCTTCGGCATGTTCGGCGCCCTGCTCACCGTGCCGCTCTACCTGCAGCTCGTGCAGGGCCTGACCCCGACGCAGTCCGGCTTCACGATGATCGCGATGGTCGCGGGCCTGATGATCTCCTCGATCGTCTCGGGCCAGCTGATCTCCCGGACCGGCCGGTACAAGATCTTCCCCATCACCGGCACGGGGCTGCTCGTGCTCGCGTTCTACTACATGACGTTCGTGACCGCCGACCGGCCGCTCTGGTGGGCCATGATCGGGATGTTCGGCATCGGCCTGGGCCTCGGCCAGCTGATGCAGACGCTCACGATCGCGAGCCAGAACGCCGTCGACACCCGCTACATCGGCGTCGCGACGAGCGCCTCGACCTTCTTCCGGCAGATCGGCGGCACCGTCGGCACCGCGGTGCTGCTGTCGGTACTGTTCACGCGCATCCCGGACACGATCGCCGGCGCGTTCAGGAACCCGGCGCTCGTGCGGCCGGCGCTCGACGCGGCCCTGAACCCGGCCGTCGCGGGCGCCCCGAACAACCGCGGGATCATGTCGCAGATCTACGACACGATCGTGAACCCGATCAAGGCGCAGCTGCCGGCCCAGGTCGACCTGTCCAACGCCGCCGCCCGCCACCAGGTCGTCGACCAGGTCGTGTCGAAGATCACCGCCGGCGGCCCGAGCGGGGCCGGCGGCGGCACCACGACCGGCGCACTCGACGGGGACACCGCCTTCCTCACGACGGCGAGCCGCGCCCTGAAGGAGCCGTTCCTCGTCGGGTTCTCGAACGCGATGGTCACCGTCTTCTGGGCCGGGCTCGCGGTCGTCGCCGTGGCCTTCGTGCTCAGCTGGTTCCTGAAGGCCACGCCGCTGCGCGGCAAGTCGGCGCTGCAGGAGGCGGCGGACAAGGCGCACGAGGGCGGGGCGATGGTGGCCCCCGGCGGAGCCGAGCAGGAGCAGCCGAGGCCGGAGCCGGCCGGGGTGCGGCCGCGGGTGGCGGATCCGGGCGGCCCGGAGCCGGTCACGGGCTGATCCGGATCGGGCGCGCGGTCACGGCACCCGGTGCAGCCACTCCTCGGTCGCGAACTTCGTGCGGACGAGGTCCTCGGCGGCGTCGAGCTCGGCGGCGGTCAGCTCGCCGCGGGTCGCGCCGGTGAGCCGGACGAAGGTCTCCTCCATCCGCTCGATGATGGCCGAGCGCGGCAGGCCCGACTGCTTGCGGAGCGGATCGACGCGCTTGGCCGCGCTCACCGTGCCTTTGTCGCTCATCTTCTCGCGACCGATGCGGAGCACCTGGACCATCTTCTCGCCGTCCATGTCGTAGCTCATGGTCACGTGGTGGAGCACGGCCCCACCGCCGAGGCGCTTCTGCGCGGCACCGCCGATCTTGCCGAGCGGGGACGCGATGTCGTTCAGCGGCTGATAGGTCGCGTCGATGCCGAGCGACCGCAGCGCCTGCAGCACCCAGTCGTCGAGGTACGCGTACGACTCGGCGAACGACATGCCGGCGACGAGCGCGCCCGGCGCGTAGAGCGAGTAGGTCACGACGCTGCCCGCCTCCATGAACATGGCGCCACCGCCCGAGATGCGGCGCACCACGTCGACGCCGAAACGCTTCGCGTTCTCGAGATCGACCTCATTGCGCAGCGACTGGAAGCTGCCGATCACGACGGCGGGCTCGTCCCACTCCCAGATGCGCAGCGTCGGCCGGCGCCGCCCGGCGCCGACCTCCTCGGTCAGCACCTCGTCGAGCGCGAGATGCAGCGCCGGTCGCACGGCCGGCGGATGCAGCAGTTCCCAGGAGAAGTCTCGCCAGTCGGCGGCCCGGCCGATCGCGCGACGCACTGCCGTAGCGACCGAGTCGGGCGTGAAGCCGAGCAGCACCGCCCCGTCCGGCAGGGAGGCTCGCACGGCGGTGGCGATCTCGCCCGCACTCGACTCGGCGGCGAGACCGGTGACGGCCGCGTCGACCTGTTCGAGGGCGTCGTCCGGTTCGAGGAAGAAGTCGCCGGCGAGCCGGAACCGCGCGATGCGGCCGTCCTCCACGTCGAAGTCGACGACGACGAGCTTGCCGCCCGGCACCTTGTACTCCCCGTGCATCAGCGCTCCTTCCCGGCCAGGACGTGCTCCTCGATCCAGCCGACGAGGTCGGCGACCACCTCGTCGCGGTTCGTCTCGTTGTAGACCTCGTGTCTCGCCCCGTCGTAGACGATCGCGGTGATGTCGGTGATGCCGGAACGCTCCCGGTAGGCGCGGACCAGGCGCTCCACGCTGCGGGCGCCACCCAGCGTGTCGTCCGCGCCGACCTGGATCAGCACCGGCAGCGACGACGACAGCCGCCGCGCCGGCCGTCCGATCAGCCGAAGCGTGTCCCGCACGCCCAGCAGCTTGCGGGTCTCGGCCGGGAACGTGAAGGGATCCTCCACCCACCGGCGAGCGACCTCGGGGTCGCGACTCAGCCATTCCGCCCCGGTCGACCCGAACGACGTGTGCTTGCGGTTCAGGTCACCGGCGTCCATGAACCCCGGCAGTCGGTAGGCCGTACCGGACAGCACGAGGCCGTCGCAGTCGATCAGCCCGCGGTTCAGCGCGATCTGGGCCATGAGCGAGCCCCAGCTGTGTGCGACGAGCACGAGCGGCACCCCGGGATGTGCCTCGCGGGTCATGCGACTGAACGTGGCGATCGCGTCGATGGTGGCGCCGAGCCCGCCCGGCCCGAGGCGGCCCATCCGGGAGAGGTCGCTCCCCCACTGGCCCTGGCCCGTGCGCCCGTGCCCGCGGTGGTCGTCCGCCACCACGGCGAAGCCGGCCGCGTTCAGATCCGCCGCGAGCGCCGCGTACCGGCGGGCGTGCTCGCCGATCCCGTGGGAGATCTGCACGACCGCACGGGGGTCGGGCACGAGCCACTCGTGCGTCTCGATCCGGATGCCGTGCGCGTCGACGAAGGCCACGGGAGCATTCTGGTGGTCACCGGGGCCGTCCGGCGCCGGGTGTGAGGCGGCTCCGAGTCCCGGCCGTTCGGCCGGAGGCCATCCCACGTTTGCATAGGATGGTTATGCAATCGGAGGCGCAGTGAGCTCGAGTACGGCATCGCCCAAGGCCGGCATGTTCCGCTCGCTCCGCGTCCGCGACTACCGCATCTGGGCCGCCGGGGCGATCGTCTCGAACGTCGGTACCTGGATGCAGCGGACGGCGCAGGACTGGATCGTCCTCACGCAGCTGACCCACGACGACGCGTTCGCGGTCGGGATCACGATGGCGCTGCAGTTCGGGCCGCAGCTGCTGCTCCTCCCGGTCACGGGCCTGGCCGCCGACCGCATCCCGAAGCGCACCCTGATGATGCTCACCCAGGCCGCCATGGGACTGCTCGCGCTCGGCCTCGGCGTGCTCGCGGTGCTCCATCTGATCACGCTGCCCGAGGTCTACGGTTTCGCGTTCCTGCTCGGCTGTGCCGCCGCGTTCGACGCCCCGGCCCGGCAGAGCTTCGTCTCCGAGCTCGTGCCGGCCGAGCACGTGACGAACGCCGTCGCCCTGAACTCGGCGTCGTTCAACTCGGCCCGGCTGATCGGACCGGCCGTCGCCGGCCTGCTCACCGAGGTGGTCGGGCCCGGCTGGGTCTTCCTCATCAACGCCGCGAGCTTCGCCGCGGTGCTCACGTCGCTCCACTTCATCCGGCCGCTGCAGCCCGGTGCGGGCACCGCCCGCGGCGGCCGCTCGGTCGGCGACTTCGCGGCGGGATTCACCTACGTGTCGTCGCGTCGCGACCTCGTCGTCGTGTTCTCGATGATCTTCCTGATCGGCACGTTCGGCATGAACTTCCCGATCTACGCCTCGACGATGGCGGTGCTGTTCCACCAGGGGGCGACGGGCTACGGGCTGCTGTCGACGGCCCTCGCGGTCGGTGCGGTGGCGGGCGCCCTGCTCGCGGCGCGGCGGACCACGCCGCGGTTCGGGCTCATGGTCGTCGCCGGGGTGCTGTTCGGCGTGGGCCTGATGATCGGCGCGCTGGCGCCGAACTACCTCGTGCTCGCCATCGCCCTGCCGCTCGTCGGCGTCGCCGCCCAGACCTTCATGACCACGGCGAACGGCACCGTGCAGCTCAGCGTCGAACGCTGGGTGCGCGGGCGTGTGATGGCGATCTACATGGCCATCTTCATGGGCGGCACGGTGATCGGTGCCCCGGTGATCGGCTGGATCGCGAACACGCTCGGCCCGCGCGAGGGCCTCGTCACCGGCGGCCTCGCCGGCATCGCGTCCGCGGCGATCGGCACGGCGTGGATGGCGCGCGGGCGCCGGGCCGAGCGGCGCCTCGCGGCCGCGGAGCAGGACTGACCGGACTCAGCCGAGCAGATCCGCCGCGGAGGAGAGCGCGCCGACGAGACCCGCGTCCTCCAGCACCGGGGGGACCACGATCGCGGCGATCGCCTCGGCGTCCGCGCCGCGGAGGGTGTAGCCGCCATCGAGCAGCGGCACCTGCCGGCGGGCCTCGTCGAGCAGGCCCGATGCCTTCAGCACGCCGCCGCCGATCACCATCCGGTCGGCACCGACGGTCATCCGCACGACCCCGACGAGCTGCGCGATGTAGGAGCCAAGGACGGCGAACGCCTCGCGGCGTCGCCCCTGCGGCAGCGACGACGAGTCCGTCCCCCATCGGGCGAGGACCGCCGGCCCGGAGGCGAGACCCTCGAGGCAGTCGCCGTGGAAGGGACAGATACCCGCGAAGCCGTCCCTCGGATGTCGCCGCACGAGCAGATGGCCGAGCTCCGGAAAACCGTTGCCGTGCAGGAGGCCGCCCTGCACCGCGAGCCCCACCCCCACGCCGGTGCCGAAGGTGGCGTACGCGGTCGTGCGGGCGCCGCGCCCGGCGCCGTGCCGATGCTCGCCCAGCGCCGCGGCTCCCACGTCGCTCAGCACGACGCGCGGCACCCGGGCGGCGAGCGGGATGCGGCCGAGCAGGTCGGTGTCGGCCCACCCGGGCTTCGGGGTGCCGGTCACCCAGCCGTAGCGGTCCCCGTCCGGTTCGACGTTGACCGGCCCGAAGGAGGCGATGCCGAGCGCGTCCAGCGCGCGCTCCCCGGCCACCTCGTCGAGGTAGGCCGTGATGCGTGCCGTGGTCTCGTCGGGCGTCGTGGTGGGGAAGCGACGGACCTCGAGCGGCTCGCCCGGCGCATCCGCCTGGGCGACCGCGCAGACCACCTTGGTGCCACCGGTCTCGATGCCCGCGATCATCCTCACGCCGTCCGGTCGATCGCCTCGGCGACCTCGGCACCGGCACGCAACCAGGCGCGCTGCGTTCGCGGGGCGAGCGCCGAGAAGCGGATGCGGCCGCTGTGCAGCGCGTCGTCGAAGGGGATCGTGACCGCCGCACGGGCGATGCGGCGGAACCGCTCCGCGACCTCCCGCGCGTCCCCGTGGCCGAGGTCGGGGTCGGACTGCGACACGACCACCGTCGCCCGGGCGGCGAGGCCCGCGGAACGCGGATCCCCCTCCGCCAGCTGCTCGAGCAGCAGGGCGCCCGCTTCGGCGTGCTCGCCGAGGGCGGTGGTGGCGATCACGAGCGCGTCGGCCCGCTCGATCATCTGCTGCCAGCGCTCGGCGGACTCGTCGTTGCCGGAGTCGAGGAAGAGCAGCCGGTAGTACTTGCGCGCCACCTGGTGCAGGGCGTCGAACTCCGCCCGGGTGAGCCGCTGGCGATCGGCCAGCACGCGGGGGTTCGAGCGCAGCACGTCGTACTTGTCCTCGCGCTGGTGGTGCACGTAGCGGAGCAGGTCCGACGCCGATGCGGCGGGTGCGAGCAGCGCCTGCGTGTGCGGGAGGAGGTCGTGCACGGTGGCGTCGTGGCCGCCCTGCTCGGTGCGCCAGCCGAGCGTGCCGCGGGTCTCGTTGTTGTCCCACGCCAGCACGCCGGCCCCGCCGTACCGCGCGAAGACCGCGGCGAGCAGCGCGGTCGTCGGCGTCTTGTTCGCACCTCCCTTGCCGTTCACGATCGCGACGGTGCGCGGGCCGGGGAAGTGGCGGCTCACGGAACGGGAGTCCGCGCGTTCCGCACGCTCGTCGGCGGACGGCTGCACCCGGAAGCCGAGGGAGGCGGCGGTGCGGCGCCAGCCCCGCGTCGGCGGGCTGTGGTCGTCGTCCGCCGCCAGGAACGACTCCCTCGAGGGCCGCGACTCGTCGTCGTCCTGCACGTCGGGGGCGGACCCTGCGTCCGGGACCGGCTCGGGAGCGAACGCCGGCGGTTCCACGACCGTGAACGGAGGCGGCACGATCGAGGTCGGCGCGGTGGGCGGCCCTGGAGGTGCCGCGTCGGCGGGGTCGTCGGGCACCGGGGTCGCGGGCGGAGGCGTCCGAGGGCGCTGCACCGGGGAGGGGTGGGTGTTGAGGCTCGGCCGCGGCGCCGACCGCTTGTGGCGGCCGGGCCGGAGCGCGTCCGCCGTCTCCGCCCGGCCGGCGGGGTCCGCGCCCTCGGCCGAGGCACCGCCCTCGGTGTCCTCGGAACTCGTGTCGGACATGCTCGCCTCCCGCCGTCGTGTGCTCGCGTGTCGTGCATCCCGCGTGCCCAGTATTCCCCGGGCCGAGGGCGGCGCCCCGACACATGGCGCGGGGGCCGGTCGCGGACGACGTACGCTCGTTCCGACCGCCGCCGCCGAAGGCGGGGGTCCGACCCCAGGAGGACGCGATGCTCGAGGTGCGGACCCGCCTCGCCCCCGACCTGCTCGACTACCACGAGGGATGGGCGCTGCAGCGCGAGCTGCACGCGGGCGTCGTGGCCGGCGCCCCCGACGCGCTCGTGCTCTGCGAGCACGAACCGGTGTTCACGGCCGGCAAGCGCACCGTCGCTGACGAGCGCCCCGTCGACGGAACGCCCGTGGTGGACGTGGACCGGGGCGGCAAGATCACCTGGCACGGCCCTGGGCAGCTGACCGGCTACCCGATCGTCCGGCTGAGGGAACCCGTGGACGTGGTCGCGTTCGTGCGTGACCTCGAGGCGATGATGATCGCCGTCGCCGCCGACGTCGGCGTGCCGGGGGAGCGGGTCGAGGGCCGCAGCGGCGTCTGGGTGCGCACGGCGAGCGGCTTCGACAAGATCGGAGCGATCGGCCTGCGCGTGCAGGAGGGCGTCACGATGCACGGCTTCGCGCTGAACTGCTCCAACGACCTCGCACCGTACGCGACGATCGTGCCGTGCGGCATCCGCGACGCGGGCGTCACCTCGCTGTCGATGCTCACCGGCCGCACCATCACCCCGGCGGACGTGGTGCCGTCGGTGCTGCGGCACCTCGACGAGGTCCTGGGCGCCGCGGTGGTGGCCGCGTGAGCCGCCCCGTCGCGCTGCCCTCCACCGGCGCGGATCCCCGTGCCGGCGAGGGCCGCAAGCTGCTGCGCATCGAGGCGCGGAACGCGAGCGTGCCGATCGAGCGCAAGCCGGAGTGGATCCGCACCCGGGCGCATCTCGGGCCGGAGTACCGGGAGCTGCAGAGCCTCGTGAAGGAGGAGGGCCTCCACACGGTGTGCCAGGAGGCCGGCTGCCCGAACATCTACGAGTGCTGGGAGGACCGCGAGGCCACCTTCCTCATCGGTGGCTCGCAGTGCACCCGCCGCTGCGACTTCTGCCAGATCGACACCGGCAAGCCCGCCGACTACGACACCGACGAGCCGCGCCGGGTGGCGGAGTCCGTCGCCCGGATGCGCCTGCGGTACGCGACCGTCACCGGCGTCGCACGCGACGACCTGCCCGACGAGGGCGCGTGGCTGCACGCCGAGACCGTGCGCGAGATCCACCGGCAGAACCCCGGGACGGGCGTCGAGATCCTCGCGACCGACTTCTCGGGGAACCCCGACCTGCTCGGCGAGGTCTTCTCGTCCCGCCCCGAGGTCTTCGCCCACAACGTCGAGACCGTGCCCCGGATCTTCAAGCACATCCGCCCCGCCTTCCGCTACGAGCGCTCGCTCGGGGTGCTCACGCAGGCCCGCGAGGCGGGACTGCTGACGAAGTCGAACCTCATCCTCGGGATGGGGGAGGAGCCGCACGAGGTGCTCGAGGCGCTCGAGCACCTGCACGACGCGGGCTGCGACATCATCACCCTCACGCAGTACCTGCGGCCGACGCCGCGGCACCTGCCGGTCGCCCGGTGGGTGACACCGGCCGAGTTCGTCGACTTCAAGACCGCGGCCGAGGAGATCGGGTTCCTCGGCGTGCTCGCCGGACCCCTCGTCCGCTCCTCCTACCGCGCGGGCCGGCTCTGGGCCCAGTCGATGACGGCGAAGGGCCGTGCCATCCCGGAGCCGCTGCAGCACCTCGCCGATGCGACCCTCGGGTTCGCGCAGGCGGTCGGCTGACGACGGCCGGACGTTATCGTCCTGGGACCTGCCCCACGCGCGCGGGGGCAGCGCCCGGCCGGTCCGCCCCGTAGCATCCCCGCCATGCAGCCGGGCCCCGACCGATACGCGCGGGCGCTCGCGGCGGGCCTGCGCAGCGGTGCGCTCTGGTACGCCTCCGTCACGCTCGCGATGGCGACCGTCGCGGAGGCGGAGGCCCTGCTGCCTCATGCCGGCCTCGCCGGGGTGCTCCCGCCCACGATCGGGACCGTCGTGGCGGCCGCGGCAGGTCTCGCCCTCGGGGTGCGCATGCCGCGGCGGCTGCGTCGGATCGTGGCGGTCGGGGCGTTGCTGCTCATGGAGGCGGGGTTCGCGTTCTACCTCGCGACGCTGCCCGTCGCCGTCGCGTTCGACGACACCACGGCGTCGTTCGGGCTGTCGCTCTTCAAGGCCGCGCTCATCGCCTACTGCGTGAACGCCGGCAGGCGGTGGGCGCCTGCCGCGTTCGCGGTCGGTGTCGTCGTCCTGTCCGAGCTGATCTGCGCCGTGCTCGGACCCCGATTCGGGCACCGCTGGGCCTTCGACGGCGCCGAGCTCGGCGCACTGGCCATCGTCGTGCTCGCCAGCATCGGGTTCGCGGTGTCCCGGCACCGCGCGGAGGCGCCGAGGCGCGCGCTCGTCCGGGCGGCCGACGAGGACGCGCTGCTGCACACCCGCTCGATCGCTCGTTCGCGGGCGGCCCGCGTCGTGCACGACACCGTGCTGAACGACCTCGCCGTGCTCGCCACGAGCGAGCCGGGCGGGCTGTCCCCCGCGCTCGCCGCGCGGCTCGCATCGACGCTGGAGCTGCTGGCGTCGCCGGACTGGGACGCAGGTGCGGAGCCGGACCCGGTGGTCGGCGCAGCCGGGCCGGTCGAGGCGGCGGTCGATCGCGCCGCGGCCGCGGGGCTACGCGTGCGGGTCGACGGGGAGCTCGCCGCGCTGCGCGACCTCGAACCGGAGGTTCGGCAGGCGCTCGGGGGCGCCATCGACCAGTGCCTCACGAACATCCTGCGACACGCCGGCACGGACGCCGCCGAGGTGACCGTGCTCGCGGAGTCCGACGGCGTCTCGGTCATGATCACCGATGCGGGCGCGGGCTTCGACGTCGCGGACGTGGCTCCGGACCGGATCGGCCTCGCAGGATCCGTCCGCGCGCGCATCGAGGAGGCGGGTGGGTCGGTGCGCGTGTTCGCTCGCCCCGGTGTCGGCACGACCGTGCTGCTCACCGTGCCGCGGGCCCCCGCCGACGGGCTGATCGGATCCGACGCCTGATGCGCCTCGAAGCCACGCTCCAGCAGCAGGACCCGCTCGACGCGGGGGAGTCCGCCCGGCTCTTCGCGATCGGCGGGGGCTGCCTCGCCCTGCTCGCGGCGGTCGGCATGACCGCGGTCGAGCCGGGGGAGGTCGCGAGCTGGCCGCTCGAGATCGCCGCGATCCTCGTCCTCGCGCTCACCGGCGTCGTGGCGACCGCGACGGCCAGCCCCTTCCGCGGGCCCTTCCGGCTGCGCAGCCACGTGATGGTGACGGGTCTGTCGCTGGTCGCCTTCCTGCTCGACGAGCTCGCGCAGCTCGGCGCGAACGACGTCGTGCACGACGACTGGGGCCTCGTCACCGTGCCGATCTTCCTGTTCGTGATCGCCGGCATGCGGCCGGCGCAGGAGGTGCTCGTCGGAGGCCTCGTCGCCGCGGTGGTCGTCGGCGCCACCGCTGCGGTCGTCTCGCCCTACGTCACGCTGCAGGTCTCGCCGTTCACGCGCGCCTCGATCGCGATGACCTCGATCGCCGCGCCCGCGTGCGCATCGGCGGCGTTCGCCAGGGCCGCGCTCGCCCGGTTGCTGCGCTCGCCCGGGCCGCGCGGCGGCATCGCCACGGTGGACGAGGTCGTGCGCCTCTCCGTGCAGCAGGAGACCATCGCGCGGCTGGAGGCGGAGGTCGTGCCGCTGATGGGCGACATCCTCGCGGGCGAGATGCTGACGGAAGGGGACGGCCGCCGGGCGCGGGCGCTCGCCACCGGTATCCGCACCGCCCTGCTCGCCGACCTCCGTCGCGACTGGCTGAGCGAGGCCGGCTTCGTGGTCACGGACCGTCAGGGCTACGTCGAGCGGATGAGCCCGCACCAGCGCACCGCGGTGCGCGGACTGGTCGGCGCACTCCCCCTGCTCGACCCGGGCAGCCCCGGCACGGCCGTCGTCGTGGGCCAGGACCTGGAGGCCGTCCTCGAGCTCACCGTCCCCGTGCGGTCGCGGCCGCCGCGGTCGGTGCTCGCACCGCTGCTGCCGGTGCTCCGGTCGGTGTTTCCGCACGTCGATCTGCGGAGCGACGAGCACGCGGTCGTGCTGGTCGCCGAGGTGCCGGTCGAGCGCTGAGGCGCTGCACAGAGACCTCCCCGCGCCGTAGGGCAGGCTCGGCATCCCCGATCCGAGGAGTGCCGTGGTCGACCCCCTCACGCCGCCGGCGGCGGACGCCGGCGTCTCCGGCGAGCTGCGGCACGACACGTCGGTCGGCGCGACACCGCTCACGGCCTGGTCCACCCGTGCCGGCCGTGCGGCTGCCCGCGCTGCCGTGCAGACGTCGAGGCGCATCGGCGCGCACAGCGCCCTCGTCGCCACGCTCGCGGTCGGCGTGATCGCGGTCTTCCTGCTCGCGTTCCTCGCCTCACGGGTCTACGACGGGGTCACGGAGCGCAACGGAGTGGCCGCGCTCGACGTGCCGGTGCTCCATGCCGCGATGGGCATACGCGCTCCGATTCCGAACGCGATCGCGACCGCGGTCGCGATCGGATTCGGTCCGGTGGGGATGCCGATCCTCGCCGCCCTCGCGATCCTGGTGCTCGGCCTGCGCCGCCGCTCGTGGACGCCAGTGATCCTCGTGGCCGCTGCCGGCCTCGGGTCGCTGGCCATGACGATCGCAGGCAAGGACATCATCGGGAGGCACCGGCCGCGGCTCGCCGATGCGATCCCCCCGTTCGAGTACTCACCCTCGTTCCCCAGCGGGCACACCCTGAACGCCACCGTGGTCGCCGGGGTCGTCGCGTATCTCGTCCTGCTGCGGCGCCGCACCGCTGCGGGGCGCAT
>DASYJR010000090.1:0-11506 GCA_035996305.1 Amnibacterium sp.
GGTCCACTCCAACTACAAGACCACGCCGAGCGCGAGCTTCGATCTCAGCGCCGTCGTGAACTGACAGGAGCCGATCTCGATGACGATCATGGACCGAGTGCTTCCGGCGGTGCCGGCAGCGACGCGCCCCCGACCGGCACGTCGATACGGGGACGCCCTCGCGGCCCTCGCGTCGGTGCAGAAGCCGGGCGCGGGCTTCCCCGCCTACACCCGGTGGGTCAACCGCCGCCTCGCTCGATACGCGGCCGCCGCCGCCTACCGGGCCGGGCTCTCCCCGAACCAGGTGACCGCCGCGAGCGCGGCCGTGTCGGTGGTCGCGATCGTGCTGGTCGCGACGGCCCCGGCGACCCCGGTCGTCGCGGTTCTCGCAGCCGTGCTGTTCGCCGCCGGCTACCTGCTCGACTCGGCGGACGGCCAGGTCGCCCGGCTGTCCGGCACGGGCAGCTCCGCCGGCGAGTGGCTCGACCACGTCGTCGACGCGATCCGCACGCCCGCCGTGCACCTCGCCGTCTTCGCCGGCCTGCTCGCCCAGCCGTCGGTCGCCTGGTGGCTGCGCGACGTGGCCCTGCTCTTCTGCGTGGTCGCCGTCGGCCAGTTCACCAGCCAGATCCTCGCGGAGCAGCTGAGCGGACGCGTGCACCGCCCGGTCTCCGGCGGGGGCGTCGCGAAGTCCTGGCTGACGCTGCCGAACGACACCGGCGTCCTCTGCTGGCTGTTCCTGCTGTGGGCGGCGCCCCAGTGGTTCGCCGCCGCGTACGCGGTCCTCTTCCTCCTCAACACCGTCCACATGGCCGCCTCGATGCGCCGCAAGTACCAGCACCTCACCCAGCGGGAGGACCAGTCCTGATGTCCGAGCACACCCCCTCCCCCGCCGTCAGCGTGGTCATCGCGACCCGTGGCCGGCCCGAGCTGCTGCGCAAGGCCGTGTCGGCGGCGCTCGCCCAGGACTACCCCGGCACCGTCGAGGTGCTGGTGGTCTTCGACCAGGTCGCGATCGACGAGCTCGCCGACGTCGCCGTCCCCGCCGGCCGCGTGCTCCGCACGCTCGCCAACGCCCGCACCCCCGGGCTCGCGGGCGGCCGCAACACGGGCATCGTCGCCGCGGCCGGCGAGCTGATCGCCTTCTGCGACGACGACGACGAGTGGCTCGACGGCAAGCTCGGGGCCCAGGTGCGCGCGTGGGAGACCGTCCCCGACGCCTCCCTCGTCGCGACCGGGATCCGCATCGAGTCCGCGGGCGGCTCCCACGTGCGGCTGCCGCCGGCCCGCGCGACCTTCGCCGACTTCCTCGACTCCCGGATCACCGAGATCCACCCGTCCACGTTCCTGCTGCGCCGGTCGGATCTGCTCGGCGGCATCGGCCTCGTCGACGAGGCCCTGCCCGCCTCCTACGGGGAGGACTACGACCTGCTGCTGCGCGCCGCCCGCCTCGGTCCGGTGGTGAGTGTGGTCGAACCCCTCGTCGTCATCAACTGGAAGCGGACCTCCTTCTTCGCCGGTCGCTGGGAGGGCATCGCGGCGGGCCTCTCCTACCTGCTCCGGAAGTTCCCGGAGTTCGCCGAGACGCCCCGAGGCACCGCGCGCATCGCCGGTCAGGTCGCCTTCGCCCACGCGGCGCTCGGCCGCCGCGCCGAGGCGCGCGCCTGGGCCGTCGACGCGATCAGGAACGACCGCCGGCAGCTGCGGGCCTACGCGGCTCTCGCCATCGCCGCTCGGCTCGCTCCGCCCGCGCTCCTCGTGGACCTCGTGAACCGACGGGGGCGCGGCCTGTGACCCCCACCCCCGTCCTCGCCCGCCGCACCGTCGTCGCCCGGCCCTCCGCGCCCGACGGCCGCGGCGTGCTGCCCGCGTGGCCGCTGATCGCGATGGTCGCCGGCTACCCGGTGGAGTGGGCGCTCGGCGCGACGTCGTTCGCCTCCCTCGGGATCGCCGTCGTGATGGCCGTGTTCCTCGTCGTGCGCGGGCGCCTGCGTCCCGCCACCGGGCTGCTGCCCTGGGGAGCGCTGGTCCTCTGGGTGATCGCCTGCGCCGTCGGCCTGCACACCGTGCCGCAGGCCATCGGCTACGCGCAGCGCCTCGGCGACCTGGTCGCCGCCGGCGTCGCCGGCCTCTACTACATGAACGCGCGGGAGCGGATCACGCCCCGCACCGCGGTCGCCGCGCTCGTCGCCCTGTGGGTCGTGATCGTGCTCCTCGGATTCGGGGCCATCGCGATGCCGAACCTGCGCCTGGTCACGCCGGTGAGCTTCCTCGTCCCCGACGGCCTGAAGAGCAACTCGCTCGTCAGCCAGCTGATCTTCCCGCCGATGGCGGAGGTCCAGCAGCCGTGGGGCGCGGCGGTGCCGTTCGACCGGCCCGCCGCCCCGTTCCCCTACGCGAACAGCTGGGGCGCCGCCTACGCGATCCTCACCCCGGTCGTGGTCGCCTACCTGGCGCTCCGCCCCGCGCGCGCGATCCGCTGGGCGCTCGGCCTCCTGCTCGTCGCCTCGCTCTACCCGGCGATCCAGACCAGCAACCGCGGGATGTTCCTCGGCCTGGGCGTGGCCGTCGCCTACGTCGTGATCCGCCTCGCCCTGCGAGGGCGGCTGCTCGCCACCGCCGGCGCCGCCGCCGCCGTGGCCGTCGCGGGCGGCTACCTCCTCGCCTCCGGCTCGCTGCAGGGCATCCTCGCGCGCCAGCAGGTCAGCGACAGCACGGGGACGCGCGCGGACCTCTACCAGTCGACGTTCGCGGCGACCCTGCAGTCCCCGTTCCTCGGCTGGGCGAGTCCGCAGACCGACGTGTCGATCGGCTATCCGCTCGGCAGCCAGGGGCACGCGTGGACGCTGATGTACTCGTACGGGTTCGTCGGGCTCGGGCTCTTCCTCGTGTTCCTCGTCGGCGCGGTCGTGCGCACCGGCCGCGCGCCCGGCACGCCGGCCCTGTGGCTGCACTCGTCGCTCGTGATGCTGATCCCGCTGGTCTGGCTGTACGGGCTCGGCACGGCGCAGACGATCGCGATGGTCGTGCTCGCCGCGATCCTCCTCCGCGCCCGGCAGTGGACGGAGACGCTGCGATGACCGGGCGATCCGAGAACCTGCTCCGCGCGAGCGCCGTGACGTTCAGCGGCATCGTGATCGGCGCGATCGCGACGCTGCTGCTCGCGCAGGTGATCGGTCACCGGCTCGGCGCGGCGGGCACCGGCCTGTTCTTCCAGGCGATCGCCCTGTTCGCGATCGTGTCGAACGCGCTCCAGCTCGGGGCCGACACCGCGCTCGTCCGCACCCTCTCCCGCCACGTCGCGCTGGGGCAGCGGAGTGCCCTCGCGCCCGTCGTCCGCGGCGCCGTCGGCCCGGTCGTCGCCGTGGCGCTGGCGGTCTCCGTGGTGGTCTTCGTGGCGGCGGCCCCGCTGGCCGCGATCGTCGCGCCGAACGACCCCGCCTACGCGACCACGGTGCTGCGCATCATGGCCCCGTTCCTCGCGCCGGGGGCCCTCCTCACGGTCCTGCTCGGCGGGACGCGCGGGATCGGCAGCACGCTCCCGTACACCGCGCTGCAGAACCTGGCGCTCCCCGTCTCGCGGCTGCTGCTCGTCGGTCTCGGCATGGCGGTCGGGCTCGACGTCCAGTGGGTCGCAGGAGCGTGGGCCGCGCCGCTCGTGGTCGTCGCCGCAGCCGCCGCGGTGCTGATCGCGCGGCAGCTGCGACGCGCCGGCGACCCGTTCGGCGGTCCCTCCGCCGCCTCGACGCGGGAGTTCTGGCGGTTCGCGATCCCCCGCGGGGCATCGACCGTGCTCGAACGCGCCCTCGACTGGGCCGGGGTGCTGATCGTCCTGGCCGTCGCCGGCCCGGTGCTCGGCGGGATCTACGCGGTCGTCAACCGCTGCGTGAACGCGGGAACGATGATCGACCAGGCGGCGCGGATCGTGACGGGCCCCCGGATCAGCCGTGCCCTCGCCGTCGGCGATCGCACCCAGGCGTCCGCGCTGTTCCTCGACGTCACCCGGGGCATCGTCGCCGTCGCGTGGCCCTTCTACCTGACGCTCGCCGTGTTCGCTCCCGCGGTGCTGTCCCTGTTCGGCCCCGAGTTCGTCGCGGGCGCGCCGCCCCTCGCCCTCGTCAGCATCGCGATGATGCTGTCCACGACCGCGGGCATGGTCCAGAGCATCCTGCTGATGGGCGGCCGCAGCTCCTGGCAGCTGGGGAACCGGATCGCGCAGCTCGCGACCCTCGTGGTCGTCACCGTGGTGCTCGTCCCGCCGCTCGGACTCACGGGCGCCGCGCTCGGGTGGACGGCGGCGATCCTCGTCGACACGACGCTCGCGACCGTCCAGGTCGCGGTCAAGCTCGGCATCCACAGCTCCCCGCGCCTCGTCGCGCTACCCGCGGGGCTCGCCCTCGCGGTGTTCGGCGGCGGCGGCCTGCTCTGCGCACGCGTGCTCGGCCAGACCGTGCCCGCGCTCCTCACCTCCGGCGCCGCCCTGGCGCTCCTCTACGTCGCCGCATGCGTCCTGCTGCGGCGCCCCCTGGGGTTCGACGCGCTCATCCCGCGTCGGATGACGACCCGAGTCATCGGCCGTACGGCCGCCCCGCTTCCCGATCTGACCCGGATCGAAAGGTGAACCGTTGAAACTCCTGTTGGTCGCTTCCGATGGAGGCCACCTGGCGCAGCTGCTGCCGCTCGACGACTGGTGGCGCCGGCACGACCGCCACTGGGTGACGTTCCGCAAGCCGGACGCCGTCGCGGCGCTCGAGGGTGAGCAGGTGACCTGGGCCTACCACCCCACCACCCGCAACCTGCCGAACGCCGTCCGCAACCTCGGCCTCGCCATCCGCACCCTGCGCCGGCTGCAGCCCGACGTGGTCGTCTCGACCGGCGCCGGCGTGAGCCTGCCGTTCTTCGTGGTCGCCCGGTTCCTGCGCATCCGGACCGTGTACATCGAGGTCTTCGACCGGGTCGACAGCCCCACCCTGACGGGGCGGCTGTCCTACCCGATCTCGGACGCCATGTGCAGCCAGTGGCCGCAGCAGCGGGCGATCTACCCCGAGGCCGTCCTGATCGGACCGACGCTGTGAACGGGATCTCGCTGGTCGTCTCGCTCGGCACCGATCACCACCGGTTCGACCGTCTCGTCGAATGGACGGAGAACTGGGTCGCCGCGGCGCCGTTCCACACCGACCTGTTCGTGCAGTACGGGTCGACCCGCGCGCCTCGCATCGGGGCCGGAGCCCAGCTCCTGCCGCGAGCGGAGATGCTCGAGCGGTACCGCAACGCCGACATCGTCGTCACGCAGGGCGGCCCCGGATCGATCCTCGATGTGGCGTCGGTCGGGAAGATGCCCATCGTGGTGCCGCGTCATCCCGACTTCAACGAGCACATCGACGGCCACCAGGTGGTGTTCGGCCGCTTCATGGCCGACCGATCCGAAGCCGTGCTCGTCGAGGACGAGGTGACGTTCGACGACGTGCTCGACCGCGCGGCGGTCGATCCCGCATCGCTCCGCCGCGACCCGCGGCGCTCCCCCGCCTCCGGGACGGCCGCGGCCCTCGCCGCCGTGGTCGACGACGTCATGCAGCGCCCGGCGGGCTTCGTCCGCTGGCCCCGGTTCCGCCAGGTCGGCGGGATCCGGCCGGACTCCGCCCGCCTCGCGCGCCAGAGCGCGGGCACGGCCGAGCCGGTGTTCGTCGCCTCGGCCCGGTCCGGCGCCGAGCCCGTCCCGGTGCAGATGGTGATCGGCGCCGGGCACCCCGGGAGGCGTCGGATCGCCTGACCGGAGCCGCCCACCGCTGCCGTGCCCGGCGCCCGTCCCTGGAGGTCGGGCGCCGGGCACATCCGCATCTCCGGCGCCCGGACACGACGAGGTGTCCCGTCGGAGTCGGGAGGACAGGAGCTCCCGGTCGGCCGCGCGCCGCGAGGCGTCGGGTGAGCGGCACCGGCCACCGCCCGCATGCCCGGCGCCCGTCCCCGGAGGTCGCGCGTCGGCACATCCGCCTCGCCGGTGCCCCTCGGCACGGCCGCCCTGCCGCGTCGGGGACGGAGGACCTCGTCGCGTCCGGAGGACCGGATCGGCCGGTCGATCCTCCGGGAACGACCAGATCCTCCGATCGCGTCGCCGTCCGGGCACACGACGAGGCCGGCCGGGACGAATCGTCCCGGCCGGCCTCGTCGTCCGTGTCCCGTCAGTGGCGGGAGGGCAGCAGCTCCCGCTCGGCCGCGGACGCGCCGCGAGGGCTCGCTCCGCTCGCGGCGCGCGAGGGCCGCACGAGCGCTCCGGCCTCGAGGAAGACCGGGACCAGCTTCTCCGGGGCCTCCCCGTCGAACAGGTCCCGCAGCGCGGCCGCATCCGCGACCCGGGTGCGGGGGCCCGCGACCACCAGGACCGAATCGACCGCGTCCGCGATCACCAGCCGCTGCGCGGGCGAGCCCACGCGCGAGGCGTCGACGAGCACGAGTCCGGGCCGGGTCTCGGAGGCGGGGCGGTAGACCCACTCGTTCTCGAGATCCGCGCCGGCGAGCTCGTCGTCGGCGACGACCGCGACCTCGATGCCGGCCAGCCGGGACAGCGCGGTGACCGAATCGATCACCGCGGACACCGGCAGCTCGACGGGGGTCATGAGCGCGACGACGGCCGGGCCGTCCGTCAGGGCGCCGGAGCGACGCCGGACGGCGCGCAGGATCCAGCGCGCGGCTTCGATGTCGTCACCGCTGCGCACGACGACCGCGGGGCGCCGGAGGAGGTCGGAGTAGCGGCCCGCGACGCGGACACGCCGGTCGGCGACGTCGCGCCCGACGGCCGCGAGCAGGCCGAGGAGCAGACCGCCGAGGAGGCCACCGACCAGATAGGTCGGCAGGCCCAGCGAGGAGGGCGCGGCCGGCGCCGAGGCGCGGCCGATGATCCGCGCGGTGCCGTCTCCCACGTGCTGGAGCGCCGTGCGCTGCGCCTTGAGATCCGCCAGCGCGGCCGTGTTCTTCGGGTCGACGGCCGCGATGCGCTGGTCGAGCGCGCCGATCGAGGCCTGCGCTGCTGCGAGCGCCGACTGCGCGCGGAAGGTCAGGTAGGCGTCGGCGACGGCGTTGGCCCATGCCGCGGCGCTCGTCGCCGTCGGAGCGGTGACGGTCACCTGCAGCACCGTCGAGCCGGAGGGCGCTGCGGCGACCGTTGCGGCGCTCAGCGTGTTCGGGTTCACCGAGGGGTGGAGCTGCTGCACGGCGAGCGCGGCGACCTGCCGGGAGGCGATCACGGCGCGCTCGGTGGAGATGTTGATGTCGTTGGTGCCGGAGTACGTGGTGCTCAGCCGGATCGGCGAGACCGTGACCGATGCCGTCGCCGAGTACTGGCGCGGTGCCGTCAGGCCGGCCGCAGCGGCAGCCAGGAGCACCAGAACGCTCACCGAGACGAGGGTGCGCCAGCGTCGGCGCAGGCGGGCGCCGAGGCGTCCGATTCCGATGGTCCAGTCGGGCGTGGGGTCGGCCATGGCTACTCCTCGGGCGGCCCGGGGGCACTTCGGACGAGGCAACGGGGCGCCCGGGCGCGCGACGGTTGCAGGAGGTGGGTGGTCTCCGGGGCGATTCTCCCCTCCTGCCCGGAACGGGATCAGCCCCATTCCGGGGTACGTCAGGGGGTGGTCGCCAGGTACGCGACGCCGGAGCCCGAGAAGGTCAGGGCGCCCTCGTCCGGCGTGATCAGTGCCGCGTCGCCGCGGGCGAGGTTCACCCGGTCGGTGGCTCCGTCGATCCGCAGTCCGCCGCTCACGACGAGCACGATGGCGGGACCGGTGAGGGCGAACGTGGCGCTGTCTGGGCCGGCGAGCCGGTAGCCGTGCACCGCCGCCGCGTCGCCGAGGGCGATCTGGGCGAGCACGAAGTCGTCGCCGTCCGTGCGGAACACGTCCACGCCCTCCACGGGCGAGTCGGGCTGGACGATCGGCGGAGGCGTGGACTCGAAGACGACCACGTCGAGCAGCTCGTCGACGTCGACGTGCTTCGACGTGAGGCCGCCCCGCAGCACGTTGTCGCTCGACGCCATCAGCTCGATGCCGAGGCCCTCGAGGTAGGCGTGGATGCTGCCCGCCCGCAGGAACAAGGCCTGGCCCCGGCTGAGCGAGATGCGGTTGAGGAGCAGGCTCAGCACGACGCCGGGGTCGCCCGGATGCAGGGCGGCGAGCCGCCCCACGGTCGCGAACTCGCGCTGGAAGCTCGAGCCGGCCGGCGATGCCGCCGCTGCGCGGATGACCGCACCGACGAGCGCCGCCACGTCGTCGCCGGCGTGCAGCAGCCACGCGACGGTCTCGTGCAGGGGGTTGCCGCCGCCGGTGTGCGCCGGAGTCGTCGTGGGCGAGGCGGGCGGGTCCAGCGCCGCGACGTCGTGCGCGCTGCCGGTCGAGCCGGCGAGCGCCGGGTCGCCGGTGGCGAGCCGGTCGGCGAACGCGCGGAGGGCGTCGCGATCGTCGCCCGAGGCGACGACGATCAGCTCCTCGATCAGCAGCCGGAGGGTGCTCACGTGCTGGAAGCCGGCGAGCGCCTCGAAGCTCGGCGACAGCGCGAGCAGCAGCTCGGGCTTGGCGGACGCGTCCCGGTAGTTGCGCTCGGGGGCGTCGACCGCGAGGCCCGCCTCGTTCTCCCGCGCGAATCCCGCCTGCGCCTGGGCGGGGTTCGGATGCACCTGCAGGGAGAGCGGCTGGTCGGCGGCGAGGACCTTGAGGAGGAACGGCAGCGTGGTGCGGCCCGGGCCGAGGAAGCGGGCCGGATCCTCCGCGATCACCGCGTCGAGGGCCCTGCCGGCGAACGCGGGCGTCGCGTCGGTCACGACGGACGGCCACGCAGGGTGCGCGCCGAGCCAGAGCTCGGCCTCCGGGCCGCCGGACGGCCGACGGCCGAGCAGCTCCGCGATGGCCGTGCGTGAGCCCCAGGCGTAGTCGCGCGGGGTGTTGGTGATTCCGACGAACATCGGGGACCGTCCTTGCAGCCGAGCGGGAGCGCCGGCTCTCGCGGCGCGTCAGCGTCCGTTCTACCGTGCCCGCCCGGACGTCGCCCGGACCGTGGGTGCGCGGGCACCCCGCCGGGCCGTCGGCGTCGGGCGGTCGACTCCTCCCCGTGCCCCGCGCGGGCCTCGAGCGAGGTCCCGGATGCAGCCCGGACCCCCGCCCACCCCGGGCAATGGGGCAGCATCCGTCGCCGTGGAGCGCTTCGGTATCCACTCGGTCCAGCAGCTGCAGCGGATGGGCTGGACCCGCGACCGGCTGTCGGAGACCCGCGTGGCCGGCCGCCGGCAGGACCGGCCGGCGTCTCTCAGGAGAACCCGGGCGCGCACGTCGTGTTCAGGCGGCTGTCCTGAAACGGCGGATGGGGAGCAGGGAGAATGGGCGCATGCGCAGACTGCTGAGCATCGTCGGGCTCGGTCTCGCCGCGTTGACCCTCGTCGGGTGCACGACCGGCGGCACCGGGCCGGCGCCAGCGAGCGAGTCCGCCGCGCCCGCGAGCGACGGCGCCCCCTCGCCCTCTCCTGCGGGGTCCGGCGCGACCGGGGCGGGCGTCCCCGCCTTCGCGCATGTCGTGATCGTCGTCGAGGAGAACCACGGCCCGGCGGCGGCGATGCAGATGGCCTACCTCGCGCAGCTCCGCCGCGACGGGATGACGTTCTCGCACTCGCACGGCGTCGCGCATCCGAGCGAGCCGAACTACCTCGCGCTCTGGTCCGGATCCACGCACGGGGTCACCTCCGACGCGTGCCCGATCGATCTCGGCGCCGCCGCGTCGCTCGGCTCGCAGCTGCTCTCCGCGGGGCACACCGTCGCCGCCTACGCGGAGGGGCTGCCCGCCGCCGGGTCCACCGTGTGCAGCGCCGGCGCGTACGCCCGCAAGCACGACCCGCTGGCGGACTTCTCGGCGACCGCCGGACCGGCGCACGACCTGCCCTTCAGCTCCTTCCCGCGCGACTTCGCCACGTTGCCGTCGGTCTCGTTGGTGGTGCCCGACCTCAACCATGACGCGCACGACGGATCGATCACGGCGGCCGACGACTGGCTCCGCACGCAGCTCGGCGCCTATGCGGCCTGGGCGCCGACGCACGACTCCCTGCTCATCGTCACCTTCGACGAGCAGGACGGCGGGAAGGCGGCGAACCGCATCCTCACCGTGTTCAGCGGCGCGCATGTGCGGCCGGGCACGTCCGCGGAGCGGATCGACCACGTGCGGGTGCTGCAGACGGTCGAGACCTCCTTCGGCCTCCCGCTGCTCGGCTCCCCCGCGGCGCCGATCACCGGGGTGTGGCAGTAGTTCCCGCCGTTCTCAGGACCGGGCGGCCGTTCTCAGGAGTATCCGTGCCTCCGCCCGGCGTGTCCGCCGCGAGGTCTGAAATCGGCGGAAGGGGGACCGGGACCTGCGGGCAGGGGCGGCGGCCGGGCCCGATCGCTAGGTTGGGACCGTGCGGCGGGGGTGGTGGAAGGACGCGTACGCGTTCATCGCCCTCTTCACCCTCTGGGACGGTGACGGGCTGCGGGACGCGCTGTCCTGGTGGGGCTTCGGCGGCCTCGCCCTCCTCCTGCTGATCACCGGGATCGTGGTCACGATCCGCCACCGCCGGCGGTTCCGCGCGCTGCTCACCTCGATCGACTCGTGGCCGATCCTCGGCTTCATGGCCGTCTGCCTGCTCTCGACCGCCTGGTCCGCCTATCCCGTGGCGACGCTGCTCGGCTGCGCGATCCAGATCGCCACCGCCCTCGTCGGCGTCTCGCTCCTGCTCGTGCACTCCCCCGGCCGGCTCGTCGCCATCGGCACCTGGATGGTCCATGTGCACCTGGCGCTGTCGCTGGTCTTCGAGGCCGTCGTCGCCCTCCTCGTGCCCGGGCACCAGCTGCTCCCGTTCTGGACCGACTACGGCTCGAACGCCCCCGGTGCCTACTACTGGAGCCAGGGCCTGCTCTTCCAGGGCGGCCGGATCCAGGGGATCGTCGCGAACGCGAACCTCACCTGCTTCCTCGCACTGGTCGGCCTCGTGCTCATCGGCTGCCTCGTCGCCGCACGGCGGGTGCGGATGGCCCTCGCGGTCCCCGCCGCGCTGCTGGACCTGCTGATGCTCGCCCTCACCCGGTCCGCGACCGTGCTGATCGCGGGCTTCCTCGCGATCGCCGCCACGCTCGTCGTGATCGGCTTCCGGCGGTTCCGCGGCCGCGGCCGGATCGTGCTGGCGGCCGCCGCCGCGATCGTCATCGCGGTCATCGGCTTCGGCTCGTCCCGGGCGTCCGCGCCGCTGCTCGGCGCGCTCGGCAAGGGCGACGACCTCACCGGCCGGCTCGAGATCTGGCGGATCGTCGGCACCCTCGTCGCGGAGCGGCCCGTGCTCGGCTGGGGCTGGATCGGCTACTGGGCGCCCTGGGTCTCCCCGTTCAACCGGCTCGTGGTGCGCGGCGGCGTGCAGTACCTGCAGGCGCACAACGCCTACCTCGACATCGCGTTCCAGGTCGGGATCCCCGGCCTGCTCGCATTCGTGGTCGTCGTCGGCTCCCTGGTCTACCGGTCGCTGCGACTC
>DASYJR010000091.1:0-2664 GCA_035996305.1 Amnibacterium sp.
CGTCGACGCGCTCGCCCACGGCTCGACCGTGGCGACCCTGCTGCCCGGCGCCGAGTTCTCGACCCGCTCCCCGTATCCTGACGCCCGGCGGCTGCTCGACGCCGGCGCGACGGTCGCCCTCGCGTCCGACTGCAACCCCGGCACCTCGTACACGACGTCGATGCCGTTCTGCATCGCGCTCGCCGTCCGCGAGATGGGCATGACCCCGCGGGAGGCGCTGCGCGCCGCGACCGCGGGCGGCGCTGCGGCGCTGCGCCGCGACGACGTCGGCGCGGTTCGGATCGGCGCCCGCGCGGACCTGGTGCTGCTCGAGGCGCCCTCCTACGTGCACCTCGCCTACCGGCCGGGCGTGCCGCTCGTCGCGCGCGTGCTGGCCGGGTGATCGGCCCCGCTCGCCCCGCTCGCGGTCGTGCCCCGCCACGCCCGTACCCGCGTGCAGGTTCTCCGGCCGTCCGTCCCCGGATCCGGCCCCGCTGCACCTGCACGAGGTCGCCGAACCTGCACGCGGGCGGCGCCGCGCGGAGGACCGGGGCCCAGGAACGCCGAAGGGCCCGGTCACCTCGCGGTGCCGGGCCCTTCGGGAGTGAAGATCAGATCGGGCGGATGTTCGCGGCCTGCGGGCCGCGGTCGCCCTGGGCGACGTCGAACTCGACGCGCTGGTTCTCCTCGAGCGAGCGGAAGCCGCTCGCGCTGATGGCGGAGAAGTGCGCGAACAGGTCCTTGCCGTTGTCGTCGGGGGCGATGAAGCCGAAGCCCTTGTCGCTGTTGAACCATTTGACGGTGCCGGTGGCCATGGGATCTCTTTCCTGTTTCGTGAGATCACGCGGATCCGCGTGATCGCGTTCCGCTGAACAATCCGAACCAAGAACCCCGGCCTTCGCCGGCACACCACGACTCACTTGCACAACACAACTGCGGGACACAGTCTAGCGGACTCCCGGCCCCCGCCGTGCCATGGAGCGGCGCGGGCCTCCCCGGCCGCGTGTCGGGCCGGCGCATCCTTGCGGAGTGAGTGCTCACTCACTATGGTTCCCCCACGTGACGGATGTGCAGGAGGCGACCCGGGAACGGGCTCGGCCCATGGCGCCGGACGACCGGCGGGCGGCGATGGTCCAGGCCGTCATCCCGCTGCTGAAGCAGCACGGCCGGGACGTGTCGACCCGGCAGATCGCCGAGGCGTGCGGCGTGGCCGAGGGCACCGTCTTCCGCGCCTTCAAGGACAAGGAGAGCCTGATCACGGCCGCGATCGAGGCGTACTTCGATCCGCTCCCCTTCCGCACCGCGATCGCCGCCATCGATCCCGACCTGTCCATCGAGCAGAAGCTCGGTGCGGTGCTCCGCCTGCTGCGCGAGCGCTTCACCGGGGTGATCGGCTTCATGTCGGCGCTCCGGATGGCCGACGGGCCGCCGCCCGCGGTCCGCACCTCGGGTGACGAGTGGATCGGCCGGCTCCAGGAGCTGCTCGCCCCGCATCTCGACGAGCTCGCCGTCCCCGTCGACCTCGTCGCCTACCACCTTCGGCTCGTCGCCTTCGCGAGCAGCATCCCCCCGTTCAACATCCCGCACCGCTTCAGCGACGAGGAGCTGCTCGCCCTCGTCGCCCACGGGGTGCTGAAGCCCGACGGGAGCCGCTAGGTGCTCGGCCGCATCCTCCTGAAGTTCCTGAAGCCGTACCGTCGACTGCTCGCCGCGGTGATCGTCTTCCAGGCCGCGCAGACGATCGCCTCGCTGATCCTGCCGAGCCTCAACGCGCAGATCATCGACGAGGGCGTCGCCAAGGGCGACACCGGCACGATCCTGCGGCTCGGCGCGATAATGCTCGCCATCACGGTCGTGCAGGTCGGCTGCGCCGTCGTGGCCGTCTACTTCGGCGCCCGCACCGCGATGGCCTTCGGCCGGGACCTGCGGCTCGCCGTCTTCACCCGCGTCGGCGAGTTCTCCGAGCGCGAGGTCGCCCGGTTCGGCGCCCCCTCGCTGATCACCCGCACCACCAACGACGTGCAGCAGGTGCAGATGCTGGTGCTGCTCACCTGCACCATGCTCATCGCGACGCCGATCATGAGCATCGGCGGGATCGTCTTCGCCCTGCAGCAGGACGCGCAGCTGTCCTGGATCCTCGTGGTCGCGGTGCCGCTGCTGCTCGCCTCCGTGTTCCTGATCGTGTCGAGGATGGTGCCGCAGTTCCGGCTGATGCAGACCCGCATCGACACCGTCAACCGCGTGCTCCGCGAGCAGCTGACCGGCATCCGCGTCGTCCGGGCGTTCGTGCGCGAGCGTCACGAGACCGGCCGGTTCGCGGACGCCAACGCCGCGGTCACCGACACGGCCCTGCGCGCCGGCCGCTGGTTCTCCCTGATGTTCCCCGTCGTGCTGCTGATCCTGAACGCCTCGAGCGTCGCCGTGCTCTGGTTCGGTTCGTTCCGGATCGACGACGGATCGTTGAAGATCGGCGCCCTCACCGCGTTCCTCACCTACCTGGTGCAGATCCTCATGGCGGTGATGATGGCGACGTTCCTCGCCGCGATCCTCCCCCGCGCCTCCGTCTCCGCGGACCGCGTCGGCGAGGTGCTCGAGACGACGTCGACCGTGGCCCCGCCGATCGAGCCCGTGGCGACCCACCACCGCCGCGGCGTCGTCGAGCTGGTCGGCGCCGGGTTCGCCTAT
>DASYJR010000092.1:0-14566 GCA_035996305.1 Amnibacterium sp.
ACGCGGCGCGGGTCGACGGCGCCGGGGAGTTCCGCACGTTCGTGTCCGTCGCGCTGCCGCTGCTCCGGCCCATCATCGTGACGGTCCTGCTGCTCGGCATCGTCGCGACCTGGAACAACTACTTCCTGCCGCTCGCGATGCTCTCCGACTCGAGCCTCTACCCGATCCCGGTCGGCATCGGCCTCTGGGAGGGGCTCGCCGCCCAGAACAACGGCGGCGGCCATTCGCTGTGGAGCCTCATCATCATCGGCTCCCTCGTGTCGGTGATCCCGCTGATCATCGCCTTCCTGAGCTTGCAGAAGTATTGGCAGGGCGGGCTCTCCATCGGCAGCCTCAAATAGCGGCCCGGCCGCTCCCTCGATCCACTCGAACCCCGAACACGGAAGCACAGCCATGCCTGCAGCACGCCTCACCCTCGACCCCGCCTTCGTCGTCGCGTCCATCGACCGCCGGCTCTTCGGCTCCTTCGTGGAGCACCTCGGCCGCTGCGTCTACGACGGCCTCCACGAGCCCGGCCACCCGACCGCCGACGCGGAGGGGTTCCGGCAGGACGTCATCGACCTCGTCCGCGAGCTCGGCGTCACCACCATCCGCTACCCGGGCGGCAACTTCGTCTCCGGCTACCGCTGGGAGGACGGGGTCGGCCCGCGCGAGCAGCGGCCGAAGCGCCTCGACACCGCCTGGCACTCTCTCGAGACGAACGAGGTGGGGCTGCACGAGTTCGCCTCGTGGAGCGAGAAGGTCGGCAGCGAGCTGATGCTCGCAGTGAACCTCGGCACGCGCGGCGTGCAGGAGGCGATCGACCTGCTCGAGTACACGAACATCCCCTCGCCGTCCGCCTTCTCGCAGCAGCGGGTGGCGAACGGGGCGGAGGCGCCGTTCGACGTGCGGATGTGGTGCCTCGGCAACGAGATGGACGGCCCGTGGCAGCTCGGCTACCGCAGCGCCGCGGACTACGGCGTGCTCGCGAGCCGCACCGCCAAAGCGATGCGGCAGCTCGACCCCGACCTCGAGCTCGTGGCGTGCGGCAGCTCGAACCGCCACATGCCGACGTTCGGCTCGTGGGAGCGCACCGTGCTCGAGCACACCTACGACGACGTGGACTTCATCTCCTGCCACGCCTACTACCAGCTGCACGACGGCGACCTCGGCAGCTTCCTCGCCTGCGCGACCGACATGGACGCGTTCATCGAGGAGATCGCCTCCGCCGCCGATCACGTGAAGTCGATCCGGCGCAGCGACAAGACCATGAAGATCTCCTTCGACGAGTGGAACGTCTGGTACGTCGACCGGTACCACGACGTCGACCGCATCACCGCCGTGGGGGACTGGCCCGTCGCGCCGCGCCTGCTCGAGGACGCGTACTCGGTCGTCGACGCGGTGGTCGTCGGCAACCTGATCATCTCGCTGCTCAAGCACGCCGATCGGGTGCGGTCCGCGAGCCTCGCGCAGCTCGTCAACGTGATCGCGCCGATCATGACCGAGCCCGGTGGTGCGGCCTGGAAGCAGACCACCTTCTTCCCGTTCGCGCTCACCGCCCGCCTCGCGCAGGGCGAGGTGCTGAAGCCGGCGCTCGAGGTGCCCGCGTACGCCACGGCCGCCTACGGCGACGCGCCGCTCGTCGACGCGGTCGCGACGCGCGACCCCGAGACCGGCGCCGCCGCGGTGTTCCTCGTCAACCGCTCGGTCGACACGGCGACCACCGTCACGGTCGACGTGGAGCGGCTCGGCGCCCTGCGCATCGCGGAGACGCACACCCTCTCCGACGCGGATCCGTTCGCCGCCAACACCCTCGAGGACCAGGAGCGCGTGGCCCCGGCGGCCAACGACTCCGCCCGCCTCGAGGACGGCGTGCTCACGATCGAGCTCCCGCCGGTGTCGTGGACGGCGATCGCCCTCACCCGCTGATCCGCTGTACCGCACGCTTGCCACTTTCTGCCCTCATCCGGCCTCCGGAAGGGCAGAAAGTGGCAAGGCCGCGTTTGGGAGGATGAGGGGATGAGCGCTCCGCTGTCCGGCACCCAGGTCCGCCTCGAATCCGGCCCCTATGTGGCCGGGATCGCCTCGGTCGGCGCGAGCCTGCGCTCGCTCACCGCCGACGGGCGGGACCTCGTGGTGCCGTTCGGTGCCGACGCCGTGCGCCCGCTCTACCGCGGAGTCGTGCTCGTGCCGTGGCCGAACCGGGTCGTCGACGGCCGGTACCGCTTCGGCGGCGTCGAGCAGCAGCTCGCGCTCACCGAGCCGGAGCGCGGGCACGCGCTGCACGGGCTCGTCGGCTGGACCGACTTCCGCGTCACGGAGGCGTCCGCCACCCGGGCGGTGCTCGAGGCCGAGGTGCCAGCGCAGCAGGGCTATCCGCACCGGCTCGCCGTCACCGTCACCTACACCCTCGGCGCCGACGGGCTCGAGACGCGCATCCGCACGGAGAACACGGGCCCGGATGCGGCGCCGTACGGCACGAGCGGGCACCCGTACCTGGTCGGCGGTGCCGGTCGCGTCGACGACTGGACGCTGACCTTCTCGGCCGGGCAGGTGCTCGAGGTCGACCCCGACCGGCTCGTGCCGACGGGCCTCGCGCCCGTGGCGGGGAGCGCCTTCGACTTCCGGGACGGCCGGCGGATCGGCGACCTGTTCATCGACCACGCCTTCACCGGCCTCGCCCGCGACGGATCGGGGCTCGCCCGCGTCGAGGTGCGCGCCGCCGACGGACACGGGGCCGCGCTCATCTGGGACGCCGTGTGCGGCTGGGTGCAGCTGCACACGGGCGACCGGCCCGAGCCGGCGTGGAACCGCGCCGGGCTCGCCGCCGAGCCGATGACCTGCCCGCCCGACGCCTTCAACTCCGGCACGGACCTCGTCGTGCTGCAGCCCGGCGAGCACCACGAGGCCGCCTGGCGCATCGCCGCCGTCTGACGCCGGCTTACGCGCTCGGTCCCGGCGTGCCACCCGCGGGCGCCGGCGGCACCGGGGGCGTCCGCGCCGTCGCGAGCAGCGCCAGCGACGCGGCGACGGAGTGGTCGGGCGGCGGAACGGGCTCCTGATGCGCGCGCAGCACGAGGACCGACCGGGAGCGCAGCACGAACTGCGCCCCGGCGGCGAGTGGCCCGGTGTCCGCCGCCGCGCCCGCCGTGTCGATGAGCACGTCCCACGACGTGCCGAACGCGGCGGGCGGCAGCGTCGACTGCACGTCGATCTCGGATGCGGAGAAGTAGACGAGGAAGTCGAGGTCGACGAGCGGCACGCCCCGGCTGTCGTGCTCACGGATGCCCGACCCGTTCAGGTACATGCCGACGGCCTTGCCGAACCCGTTGTCCCAGTCGCCCGCCTCCATCTCGGATCCGTCCGGCCGCAGCCAGACGAGGTCGGGCAGCGGCGCGCCCTCCGGCCGGGGCACCGGGCGCCCGTCGAAGAAGCGGGTGCGGCGCAGCGACGGATGGTCGTGCCGCAGGCGCGCGAGGGCAGCGACGAACTCGACGAGCGGGGTGTCGACGTGCTCCCAGTCGATCCAGGTGACGGGGGAGTCCTGCGCATACCCGTTGTTGTTGCCGCCCTGCGTGCGGCCGAGCTCGTCGCCGTGCAGGATCATCGGCACGCCCTGGCTGAGCAGCAGCGTGGCGAGGAAGTTGCGCTGCTGCCGGGCCCGGATCTCGAGTACGGCCTGGTCGTCCGTCTCGCCCTCGGCGCCCGAGTTCCACGACCGGTTGTCGTCCGCGCCGTCGCGGTTGTCCTCACCGTTCGCCTCGTTGTGCTTGGTGTCGTACGAGACGAGGTCCCGCAGGGTGAAGCCGTCGTGCGCCGTCACGAAGTTCACGCTCGCGGCCGGCCGCCGGCCGGAGTTCTCGTACAGGTCGGCGGATCCCGTCATCCGCGTCGCGAACTCGCCGAGCGCCTGCGACTCGCCCCGCCAGAAGTCGCGCACCGTGTCGCGGAACCGGCCGTTCCACTCCGTCCACTGCGGCGGGAAGTTGCCCACCTGATAGCCGCCCGGCCCCACGTCCCACGGCTCGGCGATCAGCTTCACCTGGCTGACCACCGGGTCCTGCTGCACCAGCTCGAAGAACGTCGCGAGCCGGTCGACCGCGTAGAACTCGCGCGCGAGCGCGGCCGCGAGATCGAACCGGAACCCGTCGACGTGCATGTCGAGCACCCAGTAGCGCAGCGAGTCCATCATCAGCTGCAGGGCATGCGGCTGCCGCACGTTCAGGGTGTTGCCCGTGCCGGTGTAGTCGGCGTAGAGGCGCGGATCCCCGTCCTGCAGCTTGTAGTAGGTGGTGTTGTCGATGCCGCGGAACGACAGCGTCGGCCCGAGGTGGTTGCCCTCCGCCGTGTGGTTGTAGACGACGTCGAGGATCACCTCGATGCCCGCGGCGTGGAACCGCTTCACCATCGCCTTGAACTCCTGCACCTGCTCGCCGAGCTGGCCGGTCGCGGCGTACTCGTTGTGCGGGGCGAAGAAGCCGATCGTGTTGTAGCCCCAGTAGTTGCGGAGCCCCTTGTCGGCGAGCGTCGAATCCTGCACGAACTGGTGCACCGGCATGAGCTCGATCGCCGTGACCCCCAGTTTCAGCAGGTGCTCGATCACGGCCGGATGCGCCAGCCCCGCGTACGTGCCCCGCTCCGCGGCCGGGACATCCGGGTGCAGGCGCGTCATGCCCTTCACGTGCGCCTCGTAGATCACCGTGTCGCGGTAGCTCGTGCTCGGCTTCAGGTCGCCCGTCCAGTCGAAGAACGGGTTGACCACGACGCCGTGCATCACGTGGGCGGCGGAGTCGTCGTCGTTCCGGCTGTCCGGCGCGCCGAAGTCGTAGCCGAAGACGGCCTGGTCCCAGTCGAAGGCACCCCAGGTCGACTTCGCGTAGGGGTCGAGCAGCAGCTTGTTCGGGTTGCAGCGCAGGCCCTGCGCGGGATCCCAGGGGCCGTGCACGCGGTAGCCGTACCGGGTGCCGGGCTGCAGGCCGGGCAGGTAGCAGTGCCAGACGAAGGCGTCGACGTCGGTCATCGGCACCCGTGTCTCGACGCCGTCGACGTCGAACAGGCAGAGCTCCACGCCTTCGGCGACGCCCGAGTAGAGGGCGAAGTTCGTGCCGCTGCCGTCGAACGTGGCGCCGAGCGGATAGGGCGTCCCCGGCCAGACCTCCATCGCGTGCCTCCCTCGCCGGTCATTCTGTCGGACCGGATCCGCGGAACGCCGGGAAGCGGGATCGGCCGGGGGAGGCCGCTTGCTACCGTCCGACGGGTGCGTGCCCGCCGCCGGATCCCCGCAGCCGTGCTCGCGGTGCTCGCCGTCGGGGTGCTCGCCGCGTCCACGTCGACCCCCGCGGCGCCCGCGGGGGCGCCCACGGCGACGCCCACCCCGACACCGTCGCCCGCATCGGCAGCGGCGACCGCCCGCACCCCGGACCGCTCCGTCACCGTGCTCGACTCGGCGGATCCCGTGGCCCGGGCCGTCGAGGCCAGCCGCACGCTCTTCGCGTCCTCGCCGGGCGTGGTGGTCGCGCCCGCCGGCGACGCCGCCGCGGTGCGCCGTGCCGTCGCCGACTCGGGCCGGTTGCGCGTACCCCTCCTGCTCGTCCCCGCGTCCGACGGCGCGGTGCTCGACGTCGTGCGGACGGAGGTGACGCGCCTCGCGGCGACGTGGGTCGCGGCGGTCGGCTCGGTCCGCGACTCCGCCCTGCCCGGCATGCTCCGCGTGGACGCGACCCGCCAGCCGGCGCCACCGCACGTTCCGGCCCGGCCGGCGGTCGCCGTGGTCGGCGACCCGGGCGCCGACGCGGCAGGCGCCGCCACCGCGCTCGCCGCCGGCGCGGTGGTCGTCGACCTCGCCGGCCGCGATTGCGATCTCACCCGCAGCCCGCAGGCGGTCGCGGCCCTCACCGCGCATCGCGGGGCGCCGGCCGTGCTGCTCGGCGCCGGGTTCGCCACTGCGCCGTCGGCGACCTGGACGGTCGCGTCCGCCCGCTCGGGGTTCCAGCTGCCCGGCGGGGGGCAGCGCCCGCTGCCGGGGCACCGCTTCGTCGCCCTCTACGGCGTGCCCGGGGTACCCGTGCTCGGGGCGCTCGGCGACCAGGGCATCGACGCGTCGATCCGCCGGGTGCGGTCGTTCGCAGCCCAGTACGCGCCGTTGTCGCGCGAGCCCGTCGTGCCGACGCTCGAGATCATCGCCACCGTGGCGGCCGGTGCCCCCGGGGCGCGGCACGACTACTCGAACGAGCTCGACCCCGGGGCCCTGCAGCCGTGGGTCGCGGCCGCACGCCGGGCGGGCGTCGAGGTGATCCTCGACCTCCAGCCGGGACGCGCGGACTTCCCGAGCCAGGCGAAGCGCTACGCCGGCCTGCTCGAGCAGCCGAACGTGGGCCTGGCGCTCGACCCGGAGTGGCGGCTCGGGCCGCATCAGGTCCCGCTGCGGCAGATCGGATCCGTCTCCGCGGCGGAGGTGAACCGCACGTCCGCATGGCTCGCGGACCTCGTCACCGCGCACCACCTGCCGCCGAAGCCGTTCGTGCTGCACCAGTTCCGCCTCTCCATGCTGCCCGACCGCGGCCGGATCGTGCAGCGGCCCGAGCTGACGACGGTGATCCACGTCGACGGCCAGGGCGGGCAGCCGGACAAGCAGGCGACGTGGCGCGCCGTGCACCTGGGCGCGCCTGCCGGCGTCGGATGGGGCTGGAAGAACTTCCTGCACAAGGACCACCCCATGCTGACGCCGCAGCAGACCATGCGGGACGTCCGGCCGACGCCCGACCTCGTCACCTACCAGTAGGCGCGGCCACCCGGAGGACGCGCACCCCGCAGCACCGCCGACCCCGCCCCCGGGCGGCGCGGGGGGCGCACATCCGCGGTTCCGGGCGCGTTTCCGGCCGGTGTCCGGGTGCTCGGAACCGCATCCGCGATCGCTGAGGTTTCGGCGGCCGTCCAGTCGGCGCTCCCTATCGTTCAGGCGGCGTTCATGAAGGGATGAGGTCGACATGGCGACAGCGGTCGAGACCGGCGAGACCGCGCAGCGCTCCACGGGGCTGCAGCGGCGCATCGGGTTCTGGGGGCTCACCTTCATCTCCCTCGGCTCGATCATCGGGTCGGGCTGGCTGCTCGGCGCGCTCACCGCCGCCCAGACCGCGGGCGGCGGCGGCTCGCTCGTCTCCTGGGTGCTGGCGGCGGTCATGCTCGGGGTGCTCGCGCTGATCCACGCCGACCTCGGCGCCGCCTACCCGGTGGCCGGCGGCACGACCCGCTATCCGCACTACGCGTTCGGCGGCTTCGCCGGCTTCACCGCAGGCTGGACCACCTACATCCAGTGCGTGGCCATCGCTCCGCTCGAGGTCTCCGCGAGCATCGACTACGTCAACGCCATCCCGGCCGTGAAGCAGCACTTCGACATGGTGCAGGCCGACGGGCAGCTGAACGCCCTCGGACTCGTGGTCGCCGTGCTCGCCCTGCTGCTCTTCACCTTCATCAACGCGATGGGCGCCACCTGGCTGTCCGACAGCAACACCGGCATCGTGATCTGGAAGGTCGCGGTGCCGCTGCTCACCGTCGTCGTGCTGCTGATCGTGATCTTCCAGCCGCGGAACTTCACCGCCGGCGGCGGCTTCGCGCCCGACGGGTTCCACGGCATCTTCGCCGCGCTCCCCGCGGGCGTGGTCTTCGCGCTGCAGGGGTTCGAGCAGGCGGCGCAGGTCGCCGGCGAGGCCAAGGATCCGCGCAAGCACATGGCGAAGGCGATCATCACCGCGATGGGGATCGGCGCGGTCGTCTACATCCTGCTCGAGATCGCGTTCGTCGGCGCCGTGCCCTCCGCCCGGGTCGCGCAGAACTGGCACCATCCGCTGCCGGTCGGTGACTACGGCCCGTACTACACGCTCGCGGTCGGCGCCGGCATCACCTGGCTGTCCATCGTGCTCATCATCGACGCGGTCGTCTCGCCCGGCGGCACCGGCCTCATCTACATCGGCACCTCGTCCCGCATCTCCTACGCGCTCGGGATGCCGAGCTGGATGCGCCGCACCACCAAGCGGGGGGTGCCCATCTGGTCCGTCCTGGTCGCCGCCGGCTTCGGCCTCATCGCGCTCGCGCCCACCCCGAGCTGGCGGCAGCTCGTCGAGGTCATCACCTCGTCCACCGCGCTGATGTACGCGTTCGCCCCGATCTCGCTCTGGGTGCTGAACCGATCGGATCCGGACCGGGACCACCCGTACCGGGCGCCGGCGCAACGGGTGCTGCTGCCGGTCGGCTTCGTCTTCGCGAACCTCATCGCGTACTGGGGCGGCTTCGACACCGTCTGGAAGCTCGCGGTCTTCATCCTGATCGGCCAGGTGATCTACCTGATCGCCGGGCGCATGCATGCGAAGAGCGTGGAGACGCGGCGACCGGGCTTCCGCAGCGCGATCTGGATCTGGGTGTGGCTGGCGGGGCTGGTGCTGCTCGACTGGCTCGGGCAGTACGGGCCGCGCGCCGCGAAGGTCATCCCGGGCGGCTGGGACGAGGTCGCGGTGGCCGCCTTCGCGCTGGTCGTCTTCGCCTGGGCGGTGCGGAACGGTCAGGAGCGGGCCGACGCCGAGGCGCTCGTCGAGGAGGACCGCAAGGACGACGCCTTGCAGCTCGACTGATGCCGGCCGCGGCCGGGGAGGGGCGCGTCAGCGCAGGTGCGTCGGCGTGATCACGAGCTCGTCGATCCGCACGTGCGGCGGGGCGTCGAGCGCGAAGAGCACCGCGCGGGCGACGTCGTCGGGGGAGAGCATGCCCTCCCGCCCTGCCGCGTCGGGCACCTGCGGGCGCATCGAGAGGAAGTCGGTGTCGACGTCGCCGGGGCACAGGTGGGTCGCACGGACGCCGTTCGGCCACTCGGCGACGTTGAGGTCGCGGCACAGCACGCCGACGGCCGTCTTGCTCGCCGCGTAGGCGATGCCCGTGCCGGGCCTGAACCCCCAGCCCGCCACCGAGGAGATCGCCACGACGACGCCCGAAGCGGCGCGGAGGTCCTCGATCGATGCCTGCACGACGGCGGCGACGGCGGTGAGGTTCGTGGCGACGATCGACTGGAAGTCGCCGATGCGCTGGTCCGACCAGGTGCGCCGCGGCGTGTTCAGCCCCGCGGAGAGCACGAGGTCGTCCACGCCGCCCCACACGTCCGCGATCGCCGCGTGCGCCGCCTCGATCGCCGCCACGTCCGTCACGTCGAGCGGCAGGACGAGCGCCTCGCCGCCCGTGGCGCGCACCTCGTCGGCCACGGCGTCCAGGGCGTCCGGCCGACGGCCGCTCAGGGCGACCCGGCGCCCGCCGGCGGCCGCCGCGACCGCTGCGGCACGGCCCATCCCGGATCCGGCACCGGTCACCCAGAGGACCCGCCCGTGCGCCGGCTCGGCCATCCACACCTCCCACTCACCGAAATCACCATGCCCGCTCAGTATGCTTCCCGGCGGCTGAGGAGGAGGGGCGATGCTGCTCGATCTGCAGGGTGAGGTGGTGCTCGTCACGGGCGCCGCCAGGGGCATCGGCGCCGCGATCGCGGACGCGTTCCGCGCCGAGGGCTGCACGGTGGTGCGGCTGGATCTCGCGAGCGACGGCTTCCCCGCGGATCCGGCCGTCGATCTCGTCTGCGACGTCCGCGACGGGGCCGCGACGCGGCAGGTGGCCGAGGAGATCGAGCGCCGCTTCGGCCGCATCGACGTGCTCGTGAACAACGCCGGCGTCCTCGCCGAGAGCCCGATCGAGACCATGGACGACGGCGCCTGGGACCGCACCTTCGAGGTGAACGTCGGGGGCGTGTTCCGCATGTGCAAGGCCGTCATCCCCGCGATGAAGCGGCAGGGCGCCGGGCGGATCATCAACGCCGCGTCGTTCGCCGCGATCGTGCCGTCCGTCGGCAGCGGCGCGTACGCGGCGAGCAAGGCGGCGGTCGTGCAGCTCACCCGCGTGCTCGCGAGCGAGCTCGGGCCGCACGGCATCACCGTGAACGCCTACGCCCCCGGCATGGTGCCCACCGCCATGAACGGCTTCGCCGACATGCCGCAGGCCGCGCAGGACCGGCTGCTCGACACCCTCTCCATCCGACGCTGGGAGACCCCGCAGGACGTGGCGCAGCTGCTCGTCTTCCTCGCCAGCGACGCCGCCGGCTACCTCACCGGTGCCCTCCTCGACATCTCGGGCGGCAAGCTGGCCACGCAGATGCCGCAACGTGCATACGAGTTGGCGGCCGAGCGGCCCACCGCGTGACGGCGGTCGCCACCCGTCGGATCCGCTCCAGGCGTTCCTTGCGCGGCCGGTGGATCCGGTTCGCCGCGCTGGTGCTCGTCACCGCGGTCCTGCTCAGCCCCGTGCTGCTCACCTTCTGGCGCGCGCTCACGCCGGACCGCGGCGGCGTGCTCGATGCGCTCGCCGGCGCGTTCACGTTCGGGCCGGCCCTCACCTGGCTCGGCAACAGCGCCATGGTGACCGCTGCGACGGTCGTGGTGACGGTCGCGGTCGCGGCGCCCGCCGGGTACGTGCTGTCCCGCGGTCGCGGGCGGGGCGTGAGCCTCTTCGCGCTGGTGATCTTCGCGCTGCAGGCGCTGCCGATCGTGCTCCTCCTCGTGCCGCTGTTCGTGCTGTTCGCCGGACTGCACCTCGTCGACGACCTCCTCGGGCTCACCGTCGTGTACACGGGACTCGCGGTCGCCGTCGCCATCTGGACGATGGGCAGCGCGTTCGACGCGATCCCCGTGGAGCTGGAGGAGGCGGCCTGGCTGGACGGCTGCTCCGTCGTCCGAGCGTTCCTGCGCGTCGTGCTCCCGAACGCGGTGCCGGGGGTGCTCAGCACGGCCGTGTTCACGTTCCTGCTCGCCTGGAACGACTACTGGGTCGCCGTCGTCTTCATCCGCACCGATTCGAACTACACGGTCGGCATCGGGCTGGCGGCGTCGTACGGGTCGCCGGTGCTCAGCCTCGTCGCGCTGCTGCCACCGCTCGTGGTGTTCGTCGTCCTCCACCGGTACTTCAGCCTGGGCGGGATCAGCGGGTCGCTCGCCGGCACCTGAGGCCGGTCAGCCGAGGCGGATCCGCGCGGTCGGCCCGGTCCCGTCGGCCGCGTGGCTCGCGGCCCGGACGAGCACCTCGATCGCGGGGAGGGCGAGCCGGTCTCCCGTCCACCGCTCGAGCGGGCGCAGCGAGACGGGGACGTCGATCTCGACGGACTCGCCGGGTGCGGCCTCGACGGCGGCGAAGCCGATGAGCACGCGCGCCGGCACCTCGTCGCCCGCATCCTGCGGCTCGCCGTAGAGCTGCACGACGTGGCGGCCGGCGCGGCCGCCGGTGTTGCGGAGCGTCACCCGCACCGGCAGCCGGTCGCCGTCGGGGTCCCCGGCCTCGAGCCGGTCGATCGCGAAGCTCGTGTAGGAGAGTCCGAAGCCCAAGGGGAAGGCCGCCGCCACACCGAGACGGTCGAGCAGGTGCTGCCCGAACCAGCGGTCGTAGGTCGCCTGCACCGCGTCCGGATCGAACGCAGGCAGGTGCTCCTCGCTCGTGGGGACCGAGAAGGGCAGGCGGCCGGCCGCGTCGACCGCACCCGAGAGCACGTCGGCGAGCGCGGCGCCGCCCTCGCTGCCGGCGTACCAGGCGAGCAGCACGGCGGGCACCTCGTGCCGCCACTCCTCCGTGATCACGGCGCCGGCGGCGACGATCACCACGACGGTCCGGGGGTTCGCGGCCGCCACGGCGCGGATGAGCGCGACGTCGGCGTCGTGCAGGCGCAGGCTGCGGCGGTCGCCACCCGCGCTGCCGCCGACGATGCTGCCGGAGGACGCGCCCTCGGCGCGCAGGTAGCGTTCGGCCCACGGATCCCCGTTCGTCGGCGGGTAGGTCGCGACGAGCTCCGGTGCGAGGAAGGCGCCCGCGTCGATGTACTCGCCCTCGTCCTCCGCGGTGTAGCCGACCACGACGACCGCGGCATCGGCGTCGGCCGCGGTGGCGGCGGCGCCCTCGGGATCCGCCCCCGCGTCGACCACGCGGATGCCCGCCAGCTCGGCGGCGAGGCCCTCCAACGGCGTGACGACGTCGGGGGAGCGCACGTCCGACGAGCCGTTGTCGCCCGTGTTCGGCCGCTTCGCGAGCGCCCCGGCCACGGCGACCGACCGCACGACCGCGGGATCGAGCGGCAGCACGGGGGCGTCGCCGACCGGCTCGTTCTTCAGCAGCACCATCGCGCGGGCGGCCGCCTCGCGGGCGAGGGCACGGTGCTCCGCGGAGAACACGACGGACGGGGACGGCTCCTGCTGTGCGCGCCGGGCGGCGAACCGCAGCTGCACCGCGAGGATCCGGGCGGCGGCCGTGTCGACGACGTCCCACAACGAGGGATCCGCCTCGAGGGCCGCGGGCAGGTGCTCCGCGCGCTGCTCGGCGAAGGGCTCCTCGACGTCGAGGCCCGCCGTGAGCGACCGGACCGCGTCGCGCAGACCCCAGATGAAGTCCGAGACGGCGATGCCCGAGAAGCCCCAGTCGTCCCGCAGGATCTCGGTGATCAGGTGCCGGTTCTGCCCCGCCCACTCGCCGTTGACGGAGTTGTAGGCGGTCATCACCGCGTCCGCGCCCGCCTCGACGACGGTGCGGAAATGGGGCAGGAACACCTCCCGCAGCGATGCCTCGTCGATCCGGACGTCCACCGTGAACCGGGCGTTCTCCATCGAGTTCAACGCGTAGTGCTTCACCGTCGTCATCGCGTTCGGCGCGACGCCGCGATGCAGCGCCGCGCCGAAGGTGCCGAGGACCAGGGGGTCCTCGCCGTAGGTCTCCTGGATCCGTCCCCACGCGGGATGCCGGGGCAGGTTGATGCAGATGCCGCCGAAGAAGTTGCCCGTCTGGGCACGCAGCTCGAGGCCGATCGCCGTGCCGATGCGCTCCTCGAGGGCCGGGTCCCAGGTGGCGCCGCGCGCCATCGCCACGGGGAAGGCCGTGGACCGCCCCAGCACGACCCCGCGGGGGCCGTCGCCGAAGCGCAGGCCCGGGATGCCGAGCCGCGGCACCGCGCCGTGCACGTACGGGGTGTGGTTGTACCCCTCCTCGATCATCCGGCGGAAGCCGGCCCAGAAGGGCTCGTCGCCGTCGAGCAGGCCGAGCTTCTCCTGCTCGGTGAGCCGGCCGAGGAGCGCCTTCGCCTCGTCGTCGGCGGATGCGCCCGAGCGCACCCGGTCCGCGGCGGCGTCGAAGGCGGTGGTGTCGTCGGACATGGGAACCCCCGGGAGGTGCGACAGCGGCACCGGCGACGACCCTGCCGCCGGTGCTATGAGGGTAGCGCCCCGTCCGCCGGCATTCGTTGTGGTTCAGCACAAACCGGGTCGAGCCGCCGGCCCGGCGCTCGGGGCGCCCGCGGCGACGGCGGGTGCCGGCCGGTCGTCGACGGCCTCCCGGTCAGGTGACGTTCTCGAGGATCCGCCGGTGCAGGTCGAGCAGGGGGACGGTGCGCTCGGCCGGGCCCCGCCCGAAGCCGCACTCGGTCGCGATGCCGAACCGCGGCACCGCCGTTGCGGCCGCCTCGACGCGGCGCAGCGCGCCGTCGACGCCGTCCTCGTCGTGTACGAGCCCGAGCACGAGCGCCGTCTCCTCCGGCACGCCGAGGTCGGCGAGGGGCGCGAAGTAGGCGGCGTCGTCGCGCTCGATCGGCACCGGCAGGTGGATCCAGTCGATCCGTCGCGGCGCGGCGGCGAGCAGCCCGCGGATCACCGACGCGAGCGTGCCCGCGTCCCTCGGCTGCACGAAATGCGCCTCCTCGACGTCGCCGTAGCAGAGGTGGAATCCGACGGCGGCGTCCTCGGGCACGACCGAGGCCTGGCGCGCGGCGCGCTCCACGACGCCGCCGAGCACGTCGTCGAACCAGGCCGCGAGGCGGAAGCCGCCGATCTCGACGCGCTCGAGGAAGCCGAACTCGACCGCGGTGTCCCACTGGATCGCGAGTCGCTCGTGGGGGATCGCGGCGAGGATCCGGTCGAGCTCGCCGAACAGGGCCCGCTCGTAGACGGGCTCGACGGCCGCGCGGTCCCGCTCGGCGATGAAGACGCCGACGACCGCGGCCGGGGTCGGCAGGGAGACCTGGAAGCGGACCCCGGCCGGGACGATCCCCGAATCCTGCAGCGCCGAGAACGTGGCGAACGAGGCGATGGCCGCGTCCGCATAGCCGAGATCGGGCAGCACGAGGTCCTGGGCGGCGACGGATCCGTCGAGGGCCAGCGGCCGCTGGTCGAACTCGCCGCGGATCAGGAACGGCGTCTCGCCGAGGCGCACGAGTCCGGGCGTGCGCTCGAGCCGGGCGCTCTGGAACTGCAGCCAGTAGTAGCGCTCGCCGACCTCGCCGTCGGGGATGCGGGCGACATGACCGCCCAGGTGCTCGGCGACGGTGGTGATCACCGCTTCCGCGGTGGGCAGGTTGACGCTGCCGACGAGATGCGCGCCGGTGACGCGCGTTCCGGAGACGGGCACGGGGGACTCCTCGGGGTTGAAGGAGCCGCGGTGGACGCGGCTCGGAACAGGGGGTTCGGCCATCGGCGGCGGGCCGCTTCGGGCGCCTCGGGGCGTCATCGGACGCCCGTCGTGCCCGAAGCGGCCC
>DASYJR010000093.1:0-10014 GCA_035996305.1 Amnibacterium sp.
AGGGAGCAGGCGCGACGTCGATCCCGCTCGACCTCGCGCCCTTCACCCTGGTCGGCGCCACCACCCGGTCCGGGCTGCTGCCGAACCCGCTGCGCGACCGCTTCGGCTTCACCGCGCACCTCGAGTTCTACGAGGCCCACGAGCTCGAGCGGGTGCTCGACCGTGCGGCGCACCTCCTCGGCCTCGGCGCGGCGCCCGGTGCACTCGCCGAGATCGCCGGTCGCAGCCGCGGCACGCCGCGGATCGCCAACCGCCTGCTGCGGCGCGTCCGTGACTACGCCCTCGTGCATGGCGGCCAGGTCGATCACGCGGCGGTCGCCGCCGCTCTCAAGCTCTACGACGTCGACGACCGGGGCCTCGACCGCCTGGACCGGGCCGTGCTCGACGCCATCCTCACCCGCTTCGACGGCGGACCGGTCGGGCTCAGCACCCTCGCCGCCAGCGTGGGGGAGGAGCCCGAGACGATCGAGTCCGTCGTCGAACCGTTCCTCGTGCGCATCGGACTGCTCGCGCGCACGCCGCGCGGACGGGTCGCGACCGCCGGAGCGTGGCGGCACGCCGGCCGCGCGCCCGCGGCGCCGACGCAGGCGCTCTTCGACGACCCGGTATGATCGGCCCGCATCCCGGCCGTCCTACGGCGTCCGGGTCCGCCGATCCCATACGGCCCCCCGCGCACGTCGCGGCCGGAGGCGGGATCCCCTGACTTCCCGGAAGGTCGTCCACGTGCCCGCACAGACCGGTCAGCTGCTCTTCTTCGGCTTGATCATCGTCGTCTTCGTCGTCTTCATGTTCCGCAACAGCCGCAAGCGGCAGCGCGACCAGCTCGCGCTCACGCAGGGTCTCAAGCCGGGCGCCGAGATCATGACCACCTTCGGCGTGTTCGGCACCATCGAGTCGGTCGACGAGGCCGAGAACCGCATCGTGCTGCGCACCGGACCGACGTCCGAGATCACCATCCACCGCCAGGCGGTCGGCCGCATCGTGACCACCCCCGACGACGCGGCGACCACCGAGCTGAACGGCGAGCCGGTGCTGCTCGACGACGCGGCGACCGAGCCGGAGTTCGGCGAGCGCATCGAGAGCACGCACGAGACGCCGTCCACCACCCAGGCGCCCGACGACCAGGCGCCGCGCACCGGCGGCCGTGCCTCCGGTCGGGGCGGCGAGTAGCGGTTAGCATTGCCAGGCCCACCGCCTGAGAAGGTGGTGGGAATCCGCGCGTGAGCAGACCGACCCCGGTGCCGCGCAGCGCGGCGCAGCGCGCCGCCCCGATCCGACTGGGAAGGCGTCCGTGGCGAGAGCAGTGACCCCCCACGGCAAGGCACGGCGATCCCTCGTCGGCCTCGTCGTGATCGTGCTCGCGCTGGTGGCGCTGAACCTCCTCGGCGTCCTGTTCGCCCCCGGGTCCACGTTCGGCACGAAGATGCAGTCGTTCGTGCCGAAGCTCGGCCTCGACCTCGAGGGCGGCACGCAGATCATCCTCTCGGCGCAGACCACGAACGGGAAGCCGCCGACCGCCGACCAGCTGAACCAGTCGGTCGCGATCATCCGTCAGCGCGTCGACGCGGGCGGGGTGAGCGAGGCGCAGATCAGCACGGCGGGTGGGCAGAACATCATCGTGTCGCTGCCGGGCTCACCGAGCCAGGCGACGATCAACAGCGTCAAGTCGAGCGCCCGGATGGTCTTCCGGTCGGTGCTGCTCACCACCGCCGCGACGACCTCGAGCGTCGGCAAGAACGCCCCGGCGTACACGCCGCCGGCGTCGCTCTCGAACCAGCCGAGCACGAAGCCGACGAACGGCAGCGACCTCGCCTACGTCACGCCGTACCTGAAGAACCTGTACGACAACTACAACTGCGCGCAGGACACGACCGCGGCGCAGCAGTCGCTGAAGCACCCGGCGGATCCGCTCGTCACCTGCGACCCCACGGGCACGGTCAAGTACCTGCTCGGCCCGGTGGAGGTGCAGGGCACGCACATCGCCAACGCGACGAGCGGCGTCCAGACCACGAGCCAGGGCGCGACCACCGGCCAGTGGGTCGTCAACCTCGCCTTCGACGGCACGGGCGCCAAGGAGTTCTCGGCGGTCTCGTCCCGCCTCGTCGCCCTGGCCCCGCCGCAGAACGAGTTCGCGATCGAGCTCGACGGCAAGGTCATCGAGGCGCCGGCCGTCAACCAGGCGATCACGAACGGCCAGGCGCAGATCAGCGGCAGCTTCACGCAGAACTCGTCGAAGGCCCTCGCCGACCAGCTGAAGTTCGGCGCCCTGCCGATCAGCTTCACGGTGCAGAGCCAGGACACCATCTCGGCGACGCTCGGCTCGACGCAGCTGCTCTCCGGCCTCATCGCCGGCCTGATCGGCCTGGTCCTCGTCGTCGGCTACTCGCTGCTCCAGTACCGCACCCTGAGCTTCGTCACCGTCGGCTCCCTCCTCGTCTCGGCGACGCTGACCTACCTCGTCATCGACTTCCTGTCGTGGCGCGAGGGCTATCGGCTCTCGCTCGCCGGCGTGGCGGGCCTCATCGTGTCGATCGGCATCACCGCCGACTCCTTCATCGTCTACTTCGAGCGGATCCGCGACGAGCTGCGCGAAGGCAAGGCGCTCGTCGGTGCCGTCGAAGCGGGCTGGCGCCGGGCGATCCGCACCGTTCTGGCCTCCGACGGGGTGAACCTCCTCGCCGCCGCGGTCCTGTACATCCTCGCGGTGGGCGACGTGCGGGGCTTCGCGCTCACCCTCGGCCTCACCACCCTCATCGATGTCGTGACGGTGAGCCTCTTCACCCATCCGGTGCTGCAGCTCATCGCGCGTCGGCCCTTCTTCGCGGAGGGGCACCGCTTCTCCGGCCTGGACCCGCGCGCCCTCGGCGCCGTCTACCGCGGCCGCGGCTCCTTCCGCGTCCCGGCCGTCGCGACGGGCGCGGCGCTCCGCAGCCGTGGCGAGGCCGCCCGTCGGCAGACCATCGCGGAACGCAAGGCCGCCGAGCAGGGGCTCCCGACGAGGACCGGCACGATCGACGGCATCCAGGAGGACGGGGACTGATGGCCGGCTTCACGAGCTTCGGCAACGACCTCTACACGGGCGCAAGGTCGATCGACTTCATCGGCCGTCGCCGGCTCTGGTACCTCGTCGCGGCCGTCGCGATCCTGTTCTCGATCGTGGTCCCGTTCCTGCGGGGCGGCTATCACTTCGGCATCGAGTTCACCGGCGGCTCCGATTACACGGTGTCGAAGGCGCCGCAGGCGCTCGTGACGAACACGACGATCGGGGCGAACGCCGTCCACTCCGTGGTCAGCAACCTCGAGTCGACGGTGAGCATCGTCGGCGGCAGCTCGGTGCGGGTCCAGACCGCACAGCTGTCCTCGGGCAACAGCGAGAAGGTCGCGAACGCACTCGCATCGGCCTATCACGTGCCGGTCAGCGACGTCACGTCCTCCTTCATCGGCGCCACGTGGGGTGCCGACATCACCGGTACGGCGGTGCGCGGCCTCGTCGTCTTCCTCGTGCTGGTCACGATCGTGATGGCCCTCTACTTCCGCACGTGGAAGATGTCCGTCGCCGCGCTGATCGCGCTCGCGCACGACCTGATCCTCACGGCGGGCATCTACGGCATCGTCGGCTTCGAGGTCACCCCGGCGGCGGTGATCGGGTTCCTCACGATCCTCGGCTACTCGCTGTACGACACGGTCGTGGTGTTCGACAAGGTGCGGGAGAACACGGCGCGCCTCACGCCGGACAGCCCGCGCACGTTCGCGGAGACGGTCAACCTGGCGGTGAACCAGACCCTGGTGCGCTCGATCAACACGTCGATCGTCGCGCTGCTGCCGATCGCGGGCATCCTCTTCATCGGGTCGGCCCTGCTCGGCGCGGGCACGCTGCGGGACATCTCGCTCGCGCTGTTCATCGGCATCATCGTCGGCACGTACTCGACGATCTTCCTGGCCGCGCCGCTGTACACCGACCTGCGCTCGACCGAGCCGGCGATCAAGCTGGGCACCCGAAGGGCGCTCGCCGCCCGGGCCCGCGCGTAGGGCCGACCGTTCCCCCGTTCGCCGAGGGCGTGCGCCGCGGTCCTGCGCCGCGGAAGGTCGCGGCGACGCCCGGTGTTAGCGTGAGCGGACCGGGAGGCCACGAGTGACCGAGACGCGAGAGCAGCCGCCGACCACGGCGTCGCTGCGGCGCCGCGTGCCCCGCCTCTTCTCCCGGTCGCAGCCGGCCGGCGCCGTCGAGGCTCTGGTCCGCACGGTGCGCAGCCACCATCCGAAGGCCGACACCTCGGTCATCGAGCGTGCCTACGCCACGGCGGAGCGCGCGCACGCGGGCCAGCTCCGCAAGAGCGGCGAGCCGTACATCACCCATCCCGTGGCCGTCTCCCAGATCCTCGCCGACCTCGGCATCGGACCGCGCGGCATCGCGGCGGCCCTGCTCCACGACACCGTCGAGGACACGCCCTACACGCTCGACGAGCTGCGTGCCGACTTCGGCGACGAGGTCGCGCTGCTCGTCGACGGCGTCACCAAGCTCGACAAGCTGAAGTACGGCGACTCGGCGCAGGCCGAGACCGTGCGGAAGATGGTCATCGCGATGTCGAAGGACGTCCGGGTGCTGATCATCAAGCTCGCCGACCGCCTCCACAACGCGAGGACCTGGGGGTTCGTGCCCGCCGAGAGCGCGCAGCGGAAGGCGAAGGAGACCCTCGAGATCTACGCGCCCCTCGCGCACCGGCTCGGCATCCAGACCATCAAGCTCGAGCTCGAGGACCTGTCGTTCGCGGTGCTCTATCCGAAGCTGTACCTCGAGATCGAGTCCCTCGTGCGCCGCCGCACCCCGCAGCGCGAGGAGTTCATCGCCGAGGTGATCGATGCCGTCACCGAGGATCTGAAGGCGGCGAGGATCCGCGGCAAGGTGGTCGGCCGGCCGAAGCAGTACTACTCGATCTACCAGAAGATGATCGTGCGCGGTCGCGAGTTCGACGAGATCTACGACCTCACCGGGATCCGCGTGCTCGTGGACAGCGTGCGCGACTGCTACGCGGTGCTCGGCTCCATCCACGCGCGCTGGACGCCGGTGCCCGGCCGGTTCAAGGACTACATCGCGACGCCGAAGTTCAACCTGTACCAGTCGCTGCACACGACCGTGCTCGGGCCGCAGGGGCGGCCGGTCGAGATCCAGATCCGCACGCAGGAGATGCACCAGCGGGCGGAGTTCGGCGTCGCCGCGCACTGGAAGTACAAGGAGCAGCTGCAGACCGGCCGCTCCCACGACCGGTCGGGCGACGACACCGAGATGGCGTGGCTCGCGCATCTGTCGGACTGGGAGTCGGAGACCGCCGACCCGCAGGAGTTCCTCGAGGGCCTCCGGTTCGAGATCGGCGCGAAGGAGGTCTACGTCTTCACGCCGAAGGGCAAGGTGATCGGACTGCCGTCCGGCGGCACCCCGGTCGACTTCGCCTACGCGGTCCACACGGATGTCGGCCACCGCACCATGGGCGCGAAGGTCAACGGCCGCCTCGTGCCGCTCGACTCCACCCTCGCCTCCGGCGACGTGGTCGAGGTGTTCACCTCGAAGAACCCGGACTCGGGCCCGAGCAAGGACTGGCTGCAGTTCGTCCGCAGCCCCCGCGCCCGGGCGAAGATCCGCCAGTGGTTCACCAAGGAGCGCCGCGACGAGGCGATCGAGCAGGGCAAGGACGCGATCGCCCGCGCGATGCGCAAGCAGAACCTGCCGCTGCAGAAGCTGATGACGCAGGAGGTGCTCGTCGGCATCGCCACGTCGCTGCGGTACGAGGACGTCTCCGCGCTCTACGCCGCGATCGGCGAGGGACACGTGTCCACCCAGTCGGTGATCGAGCGGGTCGTGCAGCAGCTGCAGGGCACGCAGGACTCCGATGAGCCGGAGTTCGAGGCGCCGACCACCGGTCGGCAGCGGGTCATCCGCACGAGCGACTCCGGGGTGATCGTGCGCGGGGCGCCGGACATCCTGGTCAAGCTCGCGAAGTGCTGCACGCCCGTGCCGGGCGATGAGATCGTCGGCTTCGTGACCCGGGGCTCCGGGGTCTCCGTGCACCGCAACGACTGCAACAACGTCGCGTCGCTCGGCCGGCAGCCGGAGCGGATGCTCGAGGTCGAATGGGCGCCGACCTCGAAGAGCGTCTTCCTCGTGCAGATCCAGGTGGAGGCCCTCGACCGGGCCGGCCTGCTCTCGGACGTGACCCGGGTGCTGTCGGAGCACCACGTCAACATCCTCTCCGCCACGGTCTCGACGTCGAGCGACCGGCTCGCCCTCAGCCGCTTCGTGTTCGAGATGGGCGACACCACCCACCTCGACCGGGTGCTGAACGCGGTGCGGCGCATCGAGGCCGTCTACGACGTGTACCGGGTGTCGGCCGGCTGACGCGGCTTCCCGGCCGACGGGATCATTCCGGCAGGGCGCCCTCCCGGAAGGCCCGGAAGCGGTCCAGGGCGCGCAGCCTGCCGGGCGCGGTCGAGGTCGCGGCGAGGGCGGCGACGGCCTGCGGCCACGTCAGTCCCGCCAGCGCGACCAGGTGCCGCAGCACCGCCACGGTCTCGTCCGTGAGCCGGAGCTCCAGGCGGGCGAGGTCCGCGGCCGTGCGGAACGGCGTCGTGACGCGCACGCGGGCGAGCTCCACCGTGTCGCGCGGGCCGAAGGCCACCTGCCGGATCGGCAGCAGCTTCGTCCGCACCCCGCCGTCGCTGTCCGTCTGCAGGTCGAGGGGTCGGCGGAGCCGTTCCGTGCCGCCGTGCACCCACGCCGCCGTCCAGCCGCCGAGCACGAGGCCGTAGCGGCGCGCATCCGTGGCCACGGACGCCGCCCGCTGCGCAGGCCCGTCGGGCTCGTCGGCGGCGATGAGGCCGTCGCCGAGCACGAAGCCGTCGCCGTCGAGGCGGACGGCCCAGCGCTCGGCGAGCGGAAGGTCGGAGGCGTCGAGGACGGTCGGCATGCGCACGGCCGGAAGGCTGACAGGTGTGGCCGGACCGTGTCGGCGTCGAGCAGCGGCTGTGGAGAACCGCGGCGAGCGGCGGGCGGGGGAGGAGCGCCCGGTCAGCCGATCGCGTCGAGCCAGATGCGTCGGGCGTTCAGCGCGTCCTCCGCGTCCTTGATCCGCCGCGCGTCACCGGCAGCGCGGGCCTCCTCGAGCTCGCGCTCGAGCTTGTCGATCGCGGACGCGAGCTGCGCGGCGAGCCCCTCGGAGCGTGCCTTCGTCTCCGGATTCGTGCGCCGCCAGTGGTCCTGCTCGAGCTGCGCCACGTGCTGCTCCACGCGACGGATGCGGTCCTCCGTGGGCCGCAGCTGATCGCGGGGCACGCGGCCGGCGGCGTCCCAGCGACGCTGGATCGACGTGAGGGCCTGCCTGGCCGACGTGGCGTCGGTGGCCTTCAGCAGCCGCTCCGCCTCCTCGAGCAGCTCGAGCTTCACCGTCAGGTTGTCGCCGTACTCCGCGTCCTGCTCCGCCTGCACCGCCGCCTTCGCCTGGTACAGCGCGTCGCCGGCGGCGCGGAACCGTGCCCAGAGGGCGTCGTCGACCTTGCGACCGGCGCGGCCGGCGGCCTTCCACTGCTCCAGCAGTGTGCGGTACTCGCCGATCGCGTCACCGGACGACCCCGCGAGCGCCTCGGCGCGCTGCACGAGCCGCTCCTTCGCCTCCCGGGCGGCGCCCTGCGATTGGTCGAGCTCCGCGAAGTAGGCGCGGCGCTGGGCGTCGATGCTCGATCGGGCGTCGCGGAACCGCTTCCAGAGGTCGTTCGACTCGCTCTTCGGCAGGCGGGTGCTGCTGCGCTGCGCCTCCTGCCAGCGCGAGAAGAGCGCGTCCATGGCCTGACCCGTCGCCTTCCACTGCACCGTGGAGGGGTCGCGGGCGGCGAGCGCCTCCGCCTCCTCGACGATCGCCACGCGGTCGGCGCGGGCCGCCTCGACCTGCGCCTTGTGCTCCTCCGACCGCTTCGCGGAGAGGTCGTCGACGGTGCCGCCGAGGGCGGCGACCCGGCGCCGAAGCGCCTCGAGATCGCCCACGGCGTTCGCCGTCTCGAGGGCCTCCGAGAGGCGGTGGACGGCCTTCGCGACGTCGGCGGGGGGTGCACCCCGGTGCGCGCGCTGCTCGAGCAGCGACACCTGGGCGGCGAGATCCGTGAACTTGCGCTCGTAGTAGCCGAGGGCCTCGTCGGGGGAGGCGTCGGGGTACTCGCCGACCTGTCGCTCGCCGTCGCGGTCGCGCACGAACACGACACCGTGCTCGTCCACGCGGCCCCATGGATGTGCGGCGGCCTCGGCCGACCCCGTGGCGGTGTCGGTCGTGGTGGCCGGATCTGGCGTCGTCACGGTGCTCCCCTCGCCCTCCACACTATTGCACCGCCTCCACGGCGCCTCGGCCGAGGTCAGCGCACGGAGACGGCGGTGATCCTCGTCGCGACCTTGGGCGGGCCGTCGTTCGGCGAGGTCCCGCCGGTGCCGACGCCCTTGCCGATCACCGCCGTGCCGAGCGCCGGCAGCCCGCTCGTGACGTGGCCGAAGACCGTGTAGCCCGGTGTGGTGCCGAGGGTGCTGGAGCGGTAGACGACGAAGAACTGGCTGCCCTGGCTCGTGGCGGTGCCGCTGTTCGCCATCGCGAGATCCCCGACGGGGTAGACGCCGTCCTTCGGCGCGTTCTCGATGGGCCCGAAGCTGTAGCCGGGGCCGCCGGTGCCGTCGCCCTTCGGATCCCCGCACTGGAGCACGTAGAGCCCGCTCGTCGTCAGCCGGTGGCAGGAGAGCCCCGTGTAGAAGCCCTTCTGCACGAGGCTCACGAAGTTCGCGACCGCCTGCGGGGCCTTCGCGCCGTCGAGGGTGAACCCGAGCTTCACGGAGTTCAGGGTCATCGATCCGGTCCAGGTGCGGTTCTGCGACAACGCCCTCGGCGGGACGGTCGCCGTCGCGGTCGGGCTGGGTGTGGGGGTCGCGCTCGTGGAGGCCTTCGGCTTCGCGACCGGCTTGCCGGGTCCGGCCGTGAACCAGAGGACCTGCACGGTCGTGGCGAGCGCGATCACGACGAGGAACACGATCGGGGCGAGCACGTCGTCGCGGCGGCGACGCCGCACCCGCTGCTCGTGCACCGTGCGTCGAGCCGTGTAGAGGCGAGCGCGACGCCTCGCCTCCCGCTCCGTGCGATCCCGTCCGCTCCGCGCCACGTGCCGTCCCCTCCGCTGTCCGAGCGGCGCCCATCGTAGGAGGCGCTCGTAAGGATGCGGGTACGACGTGTCCGCCGTCGCGCCTAGGGTGTCGGCGTGCAGGCACAGGTCGGGTTGCGGTCGGGACCGGTCCCGCTCGCCGTGCGGATGCGGCCGAAGTCGCTCGACGAGGTCGCCGGGCAGGCCCACCTGCTGCGGCCGGGATCTCCGCTGCGTCGGCTCGCGTCCCCCGACGGGGCGAGCGGCGCGGTCTCCGTGCTGCTCTGGGGACCGCCCGGCACGGGCAAGACCACGCTGGCTCAGGCGATCGCGGCGAGCTCCGGGCGCCGGTTCGTCGAGCTCTCCGCCGTCACGGCCGGCGTGCGCGACGTCCGGCAGGTGATGGAGGAGGCGCGCACCACCGCCGACCTCTACGGCACGTCGACCGTGCTCTTCCTGGACGAGATCCACCGGTTCAGCAAGGCGCAGCAGGATGCGCTGCTGCCCGGCGTGGAGAACGGCTGGGTCACCCTCATCGCGGCCACGACGGAGAACCCGTCGTTCTCGATCATCGCGCCGCTGCTGTCCCGCTCGCTGCTGCTGACGCTCGAGCCGCTCTCCGACGACGACCTCGGCATGCTCGTCGACCGCGCCCTGACGGATCCGCGGGGCCTCGCCGGGCGCTTCCGGCTCGCCGCCGACGCGCGGGCGACGATCGTCCGGCTCGCGTCCGGCGACGCGCGACGGGCGCTCACCGCCCTCGAGGCCGCGTCGATCCTCGCCGCCGACGCCCCGGACGAGCCGGACGGCGACGAGGCCCCGCTCATCACCACGGAGCTCGTCGCCACGGCGGTC
>DASYJR010000094.1:0-18053 GCA_035996305.1 Amnibacterium sp.
ATGGACTGGACGCTCCCCGTCGAGCGGGGCGTCGCCCCCGGGAACGGCACCCTCGTCTCGGCGGTGCACGCCGCCGTCGGCCGGATGCCGATCGTCGCCGGGAAGCCGGAGACGCCGCTGTTCGACGTGGCCGTCGAGCGCTTCGCCGCGACGCATCCCTTCTTCGTCGGGGACCGACTCGACACCGACATCGCCGGGGCGAACGCCGCCGACATGCCGTCCGCTCTCGTGCTCACCGGGATCGACGGGCCGCGCGAGGTGCTGGCCGCGCCGGAACGGGCGCGACCGCCGTTCCTCCTCGCCGACCTCCGTGGCCTGTTCGAGCCGTACCCGGACGTGCGGCCGTCCTCGGGCGGCTACCGCTCCAAGGACGCCGTGGTGCGCATCGACGGCCGGCGCATCGAGGTCGTGCGGCCCGGGGAGCCGGTCGACGTGCTCCGCGCCGCGGCGCACGCGGTCTGGTCGTCCGGCGTGTCCGCCTGGTCCCTCGAGGTGCCGGACGCCGTCCTCGCCGCTCGGTAGGTTGGTCCTCGTGGACCAGCATCTGCCGGCACTGCCGCTCGCCGCGATCGAGGCGCTGCCGGCCGCCGACCGGGCGGACGCGTACCTGGCGCTGCACGCGCAGCTGCTCGCGCGCCTCGAAGCCGTTCCCCCGGCGGGATGACGGAGGCGCGTCTCGACGTCGCGCTCGTCGCCCGCGGCCTCGCGCGGTCGCGGACCGCGGCGGCCCGCGCGGTGGTCGACGGCGCCGTGCGCGTGGACGGCGCGGTGGTCGTCCGGCCGTCGACGAAGGTCGCCGACGGGGCGCTGCTGGAGCTCGAACCCGCACGGCACGTCAGCCGCGCCGGCGCCAAGCTCGAAGCGGCGCTGGACGCCTTCCAGGTGGATCCGGCCGGCCGCTTCGCCCTGGACGTCGGCGCGTCCACCGGCGGCTTCACGGCCGTGCTCCTCGACCGCGGCGCCCGCCGCGTCGTCGCGCTCGACGTCGGTCACGACCAGCTCGTCCCCGAGCTGCGCGGCGACGCCCGCGTCGTGGTGGTCGAGCGGGAGAACGCCCGCGGGCTCACGGCCGAACGTCTGGCGGAGCTCGCGCGCGATGCCGAGCCGCCGTCGCTCGTCGTCGCGGACCTGTCCTTCATCTCGCTCGTCCACGTGCTGCCCGCCGTCGCGGCGGTCGTCGCACCGGGCGGCGACGTGGTCTGCCTCGTCAAGCCGCAGTACGAGGTCGGCCGCGAGCGCGTCCGCGGGGGCCTCGTGCCTGATCCCGGCGACCGTGCCGAGGCGGTGGGCGGTGTGCTCGCGGCCGCGTGGGCCCTCGGCCTCGGCACCGCCGGCGTGATCGGCTCGCCCGTGGTCGGCACGCACGGCAACCGCGAGGCGCTCGTGCACCTGCGGCCCGCGCTCGGCTCGGATCCGGGAGGATGGGACGAGCGGGTGCGCGACGCGACCGCAGGAGTCGAAGGGGGAACGCGTGGGCGATGACCGCCGGTACGTCCTCGTGGTCGCCCACACGGGCAGGCGCGACAGTCTCGACGCCGCCCTGACCGTGCTCCGCCTGCTCGAGGAGGGCGGCGTCACCCCCGTCTGCATGGAGGGGGAACGTCGCGACCTCGCGGCCGTCAGCGATCTCGCGGCTGCCGTCGCGGTGCTCGGCACGGACGTGGCGGTCGACGACCTCGAGCTGGTCGTGGTGCTCGGCGGCGACGGCACGATCCTCCGCGGCGCCGAGATCGTGCGCGGGACGCCGGTGCCGCTGCTCGGCGTGAACCTCGGCCACGTCGGCTTCCTCGCCGAGGCCGAGCGGGACGACCTCGGCGACACGATCCGCCGCGTCGTCGATCGCGCCTGGGACGTCGAGGAGCGCCTCGCGATCGAGGTGCGTGTCTACCGGGACTCCGACGTCGTTCACACCGACTGGGCGCTGAACGAGATGACCGTCGAGAAGGCGGCCCGCGAGCGGATGCTCGAGGTCGTCATCGAGGTCGACGGCCGTCCCCTGTCCACGTTCGGCTGCGACGGCGTCGTCGTCGCCACGCCCACCGGCTCGACCGCGTACTCGTTCTCCGCCGGCGGCCCCGTCGTCTGGCCGACCGTGGACGCCATGCTGATGGTGCCGCTGTCGGCCCACGCGCTGTTCGCGCGGCCCCTGGTCGTGCCGCCGACGTCCGTGCTCGCCGTCGAGGTGCTCCGTCGCACCGACGGCACGGGGGTGCTCTGGTGCGACGGGCGCCGCACCTTCGATCTGGCGGTCGGCGCGCGGGTCGAGGTCGGCGCCTCCGACACGCCCGTCCGGCTGGCCCGGCTGCACCGCTCCGAGGACCGGTTCACGGACCGCCTGGTGCGGAAGTTCGACCTCCCGGTCGCGGGATGGCGCGGCCCCGCCGCATGAGGCCGGGACGATGATCGAGGAGATCACGATCCGGGGCATCGGGGTGATCGAGCGGGCGACCCTGCCGCTCGGCCCGGGGTTCACGGCGCTCACCGGTGAAACCGGTGCAGGCAAGACCATGGTGATCACCGCGCTCGGCCTGCTGCTCGGCGGTCGGTCGGACTCGGGCATGCTCCGCCGCGGCGCGGGCAGCGCGGTGGCCGAGGCGCGCTGGCTGGTGCCCGAGACCGGGCGCGTCGCCGAGCGCGTCGCCGAGGCGGGCGGCGAGCTCGAGCCGCTCGGCGACGGGCGGGCGGAGCTGCTCGTGACCCGCACGGTGACGGCCGAGGGCCGCAGCCGGGTGGCGGTCGCGGGCCGGTCGGTGCCCGTCGGCGTGCTGCAGGACCTCGGCGACGAGCTGGTCGCCGTGCACGGCCAGTCGGAGCAGCTGCGGCTGAAGTCGCCCGCGGCGCAGCGGGAGATGCTCGACCGGTTCGCCGGCGCGGCCGTCGCCGACCTGCTCGCCGACTACGGGCAGGTGTGGCGGCGCTGGCAGGCGGACCGTGCCGAGCTGGAGCACCTCACCGGCGACCGGGACGCCCGGGCCGCCGAGGCGGGCGAGCTGCGCACCGCGCTCGCCGAGATCGAGGGCGTCGCGCCGCAGCCGGGGGAGGACGCGGAGCTCGCCGCCCTCGCGGAGCGGCTCGGCGCGCAGGACGAGCTCCGCGTCGCCGCGGCCACCGCCCACGAGGCGCTGTCGGCCGAGGACGTGGGCGCGATCGACGCCCTCACGCTGCTCGTCGAGGCGCGCCGCGCGCTCGAGCGCGCGGCCCCGCTCGACCCGGCGCTCGCGACGATCGCAGAGAGCGTCGCGACGGTCGCCTCCCTCGCCGCGGACGCCTCCGCGGAGCTGGCGTCGTACCTCTCGGGCCTCGACCCCGACGCGCCCGGCCGGCTGGAGGTCGTGCAGCAGCGGATCAACGAGCTCGCGGTCCTGCAGCGCCGATACGGTCCACGCCTCGGCGACGTGCTCGACCACGCCGAGGCGGGTGGCCGCCGGCTGCTCGAGCTCGACGGCGACACCGACCGCGTCGACGCCCTCGAGCTGCAGGTCGCGGAGGACGAGCGGCTCGCGGAGGAGCTCGCCTCCCGGCTCTCGGCGGCCCGCCGGGAGGCCGCCGAGCGCCTCGCCACCGCGGTGACGGCAGAGCTCGGCGACCTCGCCATGGGCAACGCCGCCGTGCTCGTCGACGTCGCGAGCCGCGAGGAGCTCACGTCGAGCGGGCGGGACGCCGTGCAGCTGCTGCTGCAGGCCTACCCGGGCGCCGAGCCGCGGCCCATCGCCCGCGGCGCCTCCGGCGGCGAGCTCTCCCGCGTCATGCTCGCGCTCGAGGTCGTGCTCGCCGGATCCGACCCCGTCCCCACCTTCGTCTTCGACGAGGTCGACGCCGGCATCGGCGGCGCCGCGGCGATCGAGGTCGGGCGGCGCCTCGCCCGTCTCGCCGCCTCCTCGCAGGTGATCGCCGTCACGCACCTCGCGCAGGTGGCCGCGTTCGCGACGAACCACCTCCGCGTGCTGAAGGACGCCGACGGCGGCGTCACGGTGTCCACCGTGGAGCAGCTCACCGGTGAAGCGCGGGTCGCCGAGATGGCGCGCCTGCTGTCCGGCCTGACGACCAGCGATTCCGCCCTCGCGCACGCCCGGGAGCTGCTCGACCTCGCAAGCGACCCCTGAGCCGCCCCGTATGATCGAAGTCCGTGGTCGACGAGCGCAGCGATTCGGGCAGGACGACGAAGCACATCTTCGTCACGGGTGGCGTGGTCTCCTCGCTGGGCAAGGGGCTCACCGCGGCCTCGCTGGGCAACCTGCTCACCTCCCGGGGCCTCCGCGTGGTGATGCAGAAGCTCGACCCGTACCTCAACGTGGACCCGGGCACGATGAACCCGTTCCAGCACGGCGAGGTGTTCGTCACCGACGACGGCGCCGAGACGGACCTCGACATCGGCCATTACGAGCGATTCCTGGACATCAGCCTCAGCCAGGCGGCGAACGTCACCACCGGGCAGATCTACTCGCAGGTCATCGCGAAGGAGCGGCGCGGCGAGTACCTCGGTGACACGGTGCAGGTCATCCCGCACATCACCGACGAGATCAAGCGGCGGATGCGGCTCCAGGCGTCCGACGACCCGCAGCCCGACGTGATCATCACCGAGATCGGCGGCACGGTCGGCGACATCGAGAGCCAGCCGTTCCTCGAGGCCGCCCGTCAGGTTCGGCACGAGCTCGGCCGGCGGAACGTGTTCTTCGTGCACGTCTCGCTCGTGCCGTATCTGAACACGTCCGGCGAGCAGAAGTCGAAGCCGACGCAGCACTCGGTCGCGGCGCTGCGCTCCATCGGCATCCAGCCCGACGCGCTCGTGCTCCGCAGCGACCGGCCCGTCTCGGAGGCGAACAAGCGCAAGATCGCGCTGATGTGCGACGTCGACGAGAGCGCCGTCGTGAACGCCGTCGACGCCCCGTCGATCTACGACATCCCCGAGATGCTGCACGAGCAGGGCCTCGACGACACCATCGTCGACGCGCTCGGCCTCGAGGCCGGCGAGGTCGACTGGACGCGCTGGAGCACGGTGCTGAAGGCGGTCCACGAGCCCCGGCACGAGGTCGTCATCGGCCTCGTCGGCAAGTACATCGACCTGCCGGACGCCTACCTCTCGGTCACGGAGGCGCTCCGGGCGGGCGGCTTCGCCCACGAGACGGCGGTGCACCTGCGCTGGGTGCCGAGCGACGAGTGCGAGAGCCCGGAGGGCGCCGCCCGGCACCTCGGCGACGTGGACGGCATCTGCATCCCGGGCGGCTTCGGCGTGCGCGGCATCGAGGGCAAGGTCGGGGCGCTCCGCTTCGCCCGCGAGAACGGCATCCCGGCCCTCGGCCTGTGCCTCGGCCTGCAGTGCATGGTCATCGAGTACGCCCGCAACGAGGGCGGCCTGCCGGGCGCCTCGTCCACCGAGTTCGACCCCGACACGCCGTTCCCCGTGATCGCGACGATGGCGGAGCAGGTCGCGATCCTGTCCGGCGGCGACCTCGGCGGCACCATGCGGCTCGGCCTCTACCGCGCCGACCTCGAGGAGGGGTCGCTCGCCCGGGAGGTCTACGAGCGCGCGGAGGTGAGCGAGCGGCACCGTCACCGGTACGAGGTGAACAACCACTACCGGGAGCGGCTGGCGGGCGCCGGCCTCGTCTTCTCCGGCACGTCGCCCGACCACCGCCTCGTGGAGTTCGTGGAGCTGCCGCGCGACGTGCACCCGTACTACATCGGCACCCAGGCGCACCCGGAGCTGCGCAGCCGGCCGACCCGGGCGCATCCGCTGTTCCGGGGACTGATCGGCGCGGCGCTGGACCGTCAGCGGGCGAGCCGGCTGTTCGACGACGAGGCGGCCGCGTCCGGCCTCGACGAGTCCGCCGACGACGTGCTGGACGCCGTCGATGCCTGAGTCCGTCGGCGCGGCGTCGACGGGACCCATCGCCGACGTCCCCGAGCACCGTCCGGTGCTCGAGCGCCGGGTGATCCACCAGGGCCGGGTGTGGACCGTCGCGAGCGAGCGGTTCGAGTACAACGACGCCGAGATCGTCCGCGAGCTCATCGACCACCCCGGCGCCGTCGCGGTGCTCGCACTCGACGACGACGAGCGCGTGCTGCTCATCCGCCAGTACCGGCACCCGATCCACGCCCGGGTGTGGGAGATCCCCGCCGGCCTGCTCGATGCGCCGGGTGAGTCGGCGCTGACGGCCGCCCGGCGCGAGCTGGGGGAGGAGGCGGACCTCGCCGCCGAGCGGTGGAACGTGCTGGCGGACTTCCAGAACTCGCCCGGCGGCAGCGACGAGACCATCCGGGTCTACCTCGCCCGCGGCATCACGATGCTGCCGGCGTTCGCGCGGCACGACGAGGAGGCCGACATCGAGACCCGGTGGGTGCCCCTGGACGACGTGGTGGCCGCGGTGCTCGACCGCCGGGTGCAGAGCCCCTCGCTCGTGATCGGCGCGCTCGCCGCCGCCGCCGCGGCGCGCGGTCGCGGCTGGGACGCGCTGACGGCCGGCGACGAGCCGTGGCTGCGCCATCCGCGGCTCGGCGGCCCGCCCTGGGTGCTGCCGGGGGACCGTCCGGGGTCGCCGCTCTGACACCCACCGTCGCGATCGACCGGTTCCTCCGCCACGTCGCGGTCGAGCGAGGGCTCGCCGACAACACGCTCGCGGCATACCGCCGCGACCTCGCCCGCTACGCGGAGCACCTCGCCGCGATCGGGCGGACCGACGTGGCGGAGGTGACCGAGTCGGACGTCGTCGCGTTCCTCGCCGCCGTGCGGCGCGACGCGGGCGCCGCGGCCTCGAGCGCCGCCCGGATGCTGTCGACCGTGCGCGGCCTGCACCGGTTCCTCGTGGAGGACGGGATCGTGGCCGAGGACGCCGCCCACGCGACCGCGCCGCCCAAGGTGCCGATGCGGCTGCCGAAGGCGATCACCGTCGACGAGATGGCGCGGCTGATCGCGGCGACCGATGGCGACGAGCCGGTGCGCATCCGGGACAAGGCGCTGGTCGAGCTGCTCTACGCGACCGGCACCCGGGTGAGCGAGGCGGTCGGTCTCGACGTCGACGACCTCGCGACGGGGGAGTTCGTGCGGGTGCTCGGCAAGGGCGGCAAGCAGCGTCTCGTGCCCGTCGGCGGCTACGCCCGCGCCGCCCTCGACGCGTACCTCACCCGGGTGCGCCCCGAGTTCGCCGCCCGCGGCCCGTCGACGCCCGCCCTGTTCCTCGGGCCGCGCGGCGGGCGGATGTCGCGGCAGAGCGCGTGGCTCGCGATCCAGGCGGCCGCCGAGCGGGCCGACCTGGCCGCGCACGTGTCGCCGCACACGTTCCGGCACAGCTTCGCGACCCACCTGCTGGCCGGCGGCGCCGACGTGCGGGTGGTGCAGGAGCTGCTCGGCCACGCCTCGGTCGCGACCACGCAGCTCTACACGCTCGTCACCGTCGACGGCCTCCGCGACGTCTACACGACCGCGCATCCGCGGGCTCGCTGACCGTCCGCCGCGCCACGCCGGGCGCGGGCACGGCGCGCGGCGTGCCTCCCCCGATCGGGGGACACCGCTCGATACGGTCGGGAGCGAGCCACCACCCACGTAGAGCCAACCGCCTGAGCAAGGACGTCGTGATGACGCACACCAGCACCCTCGAATCGACACTCGACACCACCGAGGTCGACCTGCCCCTCGGTCCCACGGGCCGCCCGCGCCGCGACTTCCCCGTGCCGCCCGAGCTGCGCAGCCTCGGCCCGGCGCGGGTCATCGCCCTGTGCAACCAGAAGGGCGGCGTGGGCAAGACCACGACGACCGTGAACCTCGGCGCCGCGCTCGCCATGTACGGCCGGCGTGTGCTGCTCATCGACTTCGATCCGCAGGGCGCGCTGTCCGCGAACCTCAAGGTCGAGACCGACGACGTCTCGACGATCTACGAGTTGCTGCTCGGCTCCGAGCGCGACCCGCAGGTCGCGATCCAGCAGACCCAGATCCCCGGCCTCGACATCATCCCGGCGAACATCGACCTGTCGGCGGCCGAGGTGCACCTCGTCAACGAGGTCGCGCGCGAGCACACCCTCGCCCGGGTGCTGCGCCGCGTCGTCGACCGCTACGACGTGGTCCTCATCGACTGCCAGCCCTCTCTCGGGCTGCTCACCGTGAACGCGCTCACCGCCGCCCACGGCGTGCTCATCCCGCTGGCGTGCGAGTACTTCGCGCTGCGCGGCGTCGCGCTGCTCGTCGAGACGATCGAGAAGGTGCGCGACCGGCTCAACCCGGCGATCGAGCTCGACGGCATCGTCGGCACCATGTTCGACCCGCGCACCCTGCATTCCCGCGAGGTGCTCGACCGCGTCGTCGAGGCCTTCGAGAGCCAGGTGCTCGAGACCGTGATCAGCCGCACCGTGAAGTTCCCGGACGCCTCCGTCGCCCGGGAGCCGATCCTCGAGTACGCGCCGGAGCACAGCGCGGCCCACGCGTACCGGCAGCTGGCCTGCGAGCTCGTCGCGCGCGGCGCCGTCGCCTGAGCCGCGGGTGGCCGACGACCTCGGCGCGGACGACGGCGCGTTCCGGATCCGCATCGGGGAGTTCGACGGCCCGTTCGACCTGCTCCTCGACCTGATCGGGCGGCACGAGCTCGAGATCACCGAGCTCGCGCTCTCCGCGGTCACCGACGAGTTCCTCGCCCACCTCGCCACGCTGGGCGACGGGGCCGACCTCGAACAGGCGAGCGCGTTCCTCGTGGTCGGGGCGACGCTGCTCGACCTGAAGATCGCCGGCCTGCTGCCCCAGGGCGAGGTCGTCGACGCCGAGGGCGCTGCGCTGCTCGAGGCCCGGGACCTGCTGTTCGCCCGCCTGCTGCAGTACCGCGCCTACAAGGAGGCGACCGCCTGGTTCACGGACGCCCTCGAGCTCGAGGCGATGCGGCATCCGCGCCGCGGGTCGCTCGAGGAGCGGCACCGGCCCCCCGCGCCGCCGCCGGAGGTGCCGCTCGACGTGGCCGCGTTCGCGGCGCTCGCCGCATCGGCGCTGGCGGAGCGGATCCCGCCGTCGGTCGGCCTCGATCATCTCCACGCGCCCGCCGTGAGCCTCCGGGCGGAGGCCGCCCACGTCGTGGCGCTGCTCAGGCGGGGCGGTGCGATGTCGTTCGTGGAGCTCGCCGGCGACGCCGCGGACCGGCAGATCGTGGTCGCCCGGTTCCTCGCCGTGCTCGAGCTGCACCGGCAGGGCGCGGTGGTCTTCGAGCAGCTCGAGCCCCTCGGCGCCCTCCTGCTGCGCTGGAGCGCGGCAGACTGGGACGAGACCGCGCTCGACCGACTCGGAGACCTCGAATGACCGACCGCCGCACCCCGCAGGAGCCCGTCGCCCTCCTGCTCGCCGGACTCGGCCCGACCGAGCCCGACGAGGCGCCCGTCGCCCCCGCTGCACCGGTCGCGCGGACGCATCTGGAGGAGCTCGACGCGCGGATCGAGGCGCTGCTGCTCGTCTCCGATGCTCCGCTCCCGCTGCCGACGATCGCGACGGCGGTCGACCGGCCGGTCGCGGTCGTCCGCCAGGCCGTCGAGCGGATCCGCGACGACTACGAGGGACGGACGGCCGGACGGCGGCGGGGCTTCGAGCTGCGCGAGGTCGCGACCGGCTGGCGGCTGTACGCCCGCGTCGAGCACGACGAGGCCGTGCGGGCGCTCGCCGAGGCCGAGTCGCCGGGCCGGCTCAGCCAGGCGGCCCTCGAGACGCTCGCGGTCATCGCGTACCGGCAGCCGGTCAGCCGGGGCCAGGTCGCCGCGATCCGCGCCGTGTCCGTCGACTCGGTCATCCGCACCCTGCAGGCCCGCGGCCTCATCGAGGAGGTCGGGAGGTCCGAGGAGACCGGCGCCGTGCTCTACGCCACGACCGACGAGCTGCTCGTCGCGCTCGGCCTCCGGTCCATCGACGAGCTGCCGCCGATCGCCCCGCTGCTCGCCGGCACCGAGGGGGCGCACGAGCATGCCGGCTGACCCGCCTCCCGAGGGCGTCCGCCTGCAGAAGGTGCTCGCCGCCGCCGGCGTCGCCTCCCGCCGGGTGGCCGAGGACCTCATCGCTCGCGGCCGGGTGGCCGTGAACGGGAAGGTCGTCAGCGAGCCGGGGCGCCGCGTCGATCCGGCGGTCGACCACGTCGAGGTCGACGGCGTCGCCGTGCAGGTCGATCCCACCCGCCGCTACGTGATGCTGAACAAGCCCACCGGCGTCGTCAGCTCCCTGAAGGACGAGCAGGGCAGACCGGATCTCACCCGCTTCACCTCCCAGTACGAGGAGCGGCTCTTCAACGTGGGCCGGCTCGACTCCGACACCTCGGGCCTCCTGCTGCTCACCAACGACGGGGAGGTGGCCCACGTGCTCGCCCACCCGTCGTTCGGCGTCACGAAGACGTACGTGGCGCTCGTGCGGGGCAACGTCACGCCGCGTACCCTCGCGCGGCTCACCGAGGGCGTCGAGCTCGAGGACGGCCCCATCGCGGCCGACCGGGCGCGGATCCTGCCCGGCGGGGAACGGCCGGGCGCCACGCTCGTCGAGGTGGTGCTGCATTCCGGCCGCAACCGGATCGTGCGGCGGATGCTCGACGAGGTCGGCCACCCGGTGCAGGAGCTCGTCCGCCGCCGGTTCGGGCCGCTCGACCTCGGGAACCTGAAGGTGGGCGCGACCAGGGATCTCACGGACGCGGAGCTCGGCGCGGTGCTCACCCTCGCCCGGCGACCGCCCGTCCAGCCCAGCCGGTAGGCTTCCTGTCCGTGTCCGCCCGTACTTCGGGGCAGGTCCGTGTCGTCGGCACCGGCCTGCTCGGCACGAGCATCGGGCTCGGCCTCACAGCGCAAGGCGTCGACGTCGTCCTCGCCGACGCGTCGCCCTCCACTCTCGCGCTCGCCGTCGACTACGGCGCGGGCCGCAGAGCGACCGAGCACGACGACCCGGCGCTCGTCGTGGTCGCCGTGCCGCCCGACCGCACGGCGGAGGTCGTGCAGGCGGAGCTCGCCGCGCATCCCGCAGCGCTCGTCACCGACGTCGCGAGCGTGAAGAGCGCGCCGCTGAAGGCCCTGCAGGTCGCCGGCGCGCCCGTCGAGCGGTACCTGGGCTCGCATCCGATGGCCGGCCGGGAACGCAGCGGGCCGATCGCCGCGCGTGCCGACCTGTTCCTCGGCCGCCCGTGGGTGATCACGCCGCACGCCGCGAGCAGCACGGAGCAGGCCGCCCGGCTCGAGGCCCTCGCCCTCGACCTCGGTGCCACACCGGTGCGGCTGCCCGTCGACCGCCACGACGACGCGGTCGCGGTGGTCTCCCACGCCCCGCAGCTGGTCGCGAGCCTGCTGGCCGCCCGCCTCGTCGACGCGCCCGCGCACGCCACGGACCTCGCCGGCCAGGGGCTCCGCGACACCACGCGCATCGCCGCGAGCGACCCGGCCCTGTGGATCCAGATCCTCTCCGCGAACGCGGACCGCATCGTCCCCGTGCTGTCCGACCTCCGCGACGACCTCGACGCGGTGCTCGAGGCCCTTGCCGACCCCGCGGCAGCCGGCGCACCGCGCGCCCTCGCCGACCTGCTCGCCGCGGGCAACGCCGGCGTGCAGCGCATCCCGGGCAAGCACGGCGCCGACCTGAAGCTCGCCTCCCTCGTCGTGCTCGTCGACGACACCCCCGGTCAGCTGGCCCGCCTGCTGTCGGAGATCGGCGAGCTCGGCGTGAACCTCGAGGACCTCCGGCTCGAGCACTCGCCGGGCGCACCGATCGGCATCGTCGAGGTGCAGGTCGCGCCCGAGGCGGCGTCGGGCCTCGAGGCGGATCTGGTGCAGCGCGGATGGCGGGTGGCGGGATGAGCGTGGTGGTCGCGGTCGACGGACCGGCGGGCAGCGGGAAGTCGAGCGTGAGCCGCGCCGCGGCGGCGAAGCTCGGGTACGCGTTCCTCGACACCGGTGCGGCCTACCGGGCCCTCGCGTGGTCGGTGCTGGAGCACGGCGCGGACCCGGAGGACCCCGACGCGGTGACGCGGGTGCTCGGCGTCTTCCGATTCGAGAGCGCGGACGATCCCGGCGAGCACTGGGTGCGGGTCGACGGCACGGACGTGACGGACGCGATCCGGGAGCCCCGCGTCACCGGCGCGGTCAGCGGCATCGCCCGGGTGCAGGCGGTGCGCGAGGCGCTGAACGCGGGGTTCCGCGCGCGGGTGGCCGCGGCCGAGCCCGGCATCGTCGTCGAGGGCCGCGACATCACGACCGTGGTGGCGCCGGACGCGGACGTGCGGGTGCTGCTCACGGCGAGCCCCGAGGTGCGCGCAGCGCGCCGGGCCCAGCAGCTGCCGGACCTGCACCACGAGACGGTCGCGCGCGCGATCGCCGAACGCGACGCCAGGGACTCCCAGGTGGTCGACTTCCTCGAGGCGGCGGACGGCGTGACCACGCTCGACTCCACCGACCTCGACTTCGACGGCACGGTCGACGCACTCGTCGGCCTCGTGCAGGAACGGGTGCTCCGATGACCGACGACGACCTCGAGTTCGAGGGTGTGCCCGACGACCTCGGCGACCGGCTTTCGGCCGTCGATGACGCCGCGGCGGAGCGCCGTGCCGCCGCCCTGCGGGCCGGCCTCGCCGACTACGCGCTCGACGACGAGGACCGCCGATTCCTCGAGGGCGCCGAGATCGGCGAGGACGAGGAGGGCGCGGGCACCGCGCTGCCGGTGCTCGCGATCGTCGGCCGGCCGAACGTCGGCAAGTCCGCGCTCGTGAACCGCATCCTCGGCCGGCGCGCCGCGGTGGTCGAGGACGTGCCCGGTGTGACGCGGGACCGCGTGACGTACCGGGCCGAGTGGGAGGGCCGGGAGTTCACCCTCGTCGACACAGGCGGCTGGGAGCCGGACGCCGCGGGCCTCGACGCCGCCGTGGCCGCACAGGCGGAGATCGCCGTCGACCTCGCCGACGCGGTGCTGTTCGTCGTCGACGCCACGGTCGGGGCGACGGCGACGGACGAGCGCGTCGTGCGGATGCTCCGCGCGAGCCGGAAGCCCGTGCGCCTCGTCGCGAACAAGGTCGACGACGCCCGCCTCGAGCCGCTCGTCGCCGAGCTCTGGAACCTCGGCCTCGGGGAACCGTGGCCCGTCTCGGCCCTGCACGGCCGCGGCGTCGCGGACCTGCTCGACGACGTGATGCGCATCCTGCCCAAGGAGTCCGCGGTCGCCCGTCCGGAACTCGGCGGCCCGCGCCGCGTGGCGCTGCTCGGTCGGCCGAACGTCGGCAAGTCGAGCCTGCTGAACAAGGCCGCGGGGGAGGACCGCGTCGTCGTGGCGGAGCTCGCCGGCACCACGCGGGACCCCGTCGACGAGCAGATCGAGCTCGGCGGCCGGGTGTGGCGGTTCGTCGACACGGCCGGCATCCGCCGCCGCACCCACCTGTCGCAGGGCGCGGACTTCTACGCGTCGCTGCGCACACAGGCCGCGCTCGAGCGCGCGGAGGTGGCGGTCGTGCTGCTCGACGTGAGCCAGCCGATCAGCGAGCAGGACGTGCGCATCGTCGACCTCGTGCTCGAGTCGGGCCGCGCGCTCGTGCTCGCCTTCAACAAGTGGGACCTGATCGACGACGACCGGCGCCGGTATCTCGAGCGCGAGATCGAGCAGGACCTCGGCCACGTCTCGTGGGCGCCGCGGGTGAACATCTCGGCCCGCACGGGACGCCACCTCGAGAAGCTCGTCCCGGCGCTCGAGACGGCCCTCGCGTCGTGGGACACCAGGATCCCGACCGGGCGCTTCAACGCGTTCCTCGCCGAGCTCGTCGCCGCGCATCCGCATCCGGTGCGGGGCGGCCGCCAGCCGCGGATCCTGTTCGGCACGCAGGCGAGCACCCGGCCGCCGACGTTCGTGCTGTTCACGACGGGGTTCCTCGACCCGGGCTACCGCCGCTACATCCAGCGGCGGCTGCGCGAGCTGTTCGGCTTCGAGGGCAGCCCGATCGTCGTCAACATGCGCGTTCGGGAGCGTCGCTCCCGAACCTGACGGGCGGAGCCGGGAGCGTCGCTCCCGAACCTGACCCGTCCCGCTGCACGAACGACGGAGACCGCTCCTCCGGGCCCGGTTCATGCGGATCCGGGCCCTTCGGCGCAGGAACTCCGTCGGTCGCGCTGGGGACCGCGGTCAGCCGGCGTTCGGCAGGAGCACCTCGACCGCTCCACCGGTGACGCGGGTCTCGAAGACGGGCTGCGGCGAGGTCGCCGGTCCGTGCACGACCTCACCGTTCTCGAGCGAGAAGACGCTCTGGTGCCACGGGCACATGACGCAGGCGCCCTCGCCGGGCTCGACCGTGAGCGTCCCCTGATGCAGCGGCCCCGCCAGGTGGCTGCAGACGTTCGAGAGCACCCGGACCTCGGATCCGGTGCGGTGCACGAGCAGCGGCTGCCCCTTGACGACCTTGCGCACCAGCTCACCCTCCGGCAGGTCGTCGAGCGGCGCGAGCTCGTGCCAGCCCGGCGGGAAGCGGTGTGGGACGGCCTCGGCGTGGTTGGCGCCGCTCGCCTGCCGGTACGCGAGGTGGCCGCCGAGGTAGCCGCCCGCACCGGCGGCGCCGAAGCCGGCGAACGCGAGCAGCTTGCCCAGGCCCTGGTTGCCCGCGCGGCGGGCGAGCCAGGATGCGCTGTAGAGCGCCACGGCCGTGACGTTCAGCGCCGCGTGCACGATGCCCACCCGCATCTGCTGCTCGTGGAGGCGGGCCCAGTCGGTCTCCCCGGTGAGCGCGGTCGGCAGGGCGCTCAGCACGCCGGCGCCGACGAGGATGCGGGCGGCCCGCTCGTTGCCCGGCAGGAGGTCGAGCACCGCCACGGACGCCCAGGCGCCGGTGGGGACGAGCACGAGCACGGGGTGGATCGGATGGCCGAACGGGACGCCGTGGAGCAGGTCCTCGAGCGCCCGCGGCTTGACGACCGCGAGCACGAGCTTCCTGGTCACGTCGACGAGCGGATCCAGCGCCGCGACGTCCTCGAGCTTGGCGATGGGCTTCAGGATCCGCAACTCTTTCATGCTCACAGCGCACCCGTCCGGCGGTGGCCGCGCAAGCCGACGGGCGAAGTCGAAGCGTTTCTCCAGCACCGCCTCGGCCCCGTCGGCCCGGCTGCCGCCCACCGTCCGGTCGGTAGGCTCCGGCCGTGCCCCTCACCCGCTTCGCGGACCACGTCGCCCTCGTCACCGGAGCGAGCCGTGGCATCGGCCTCGCCGTCGCCGAACGCCTCGTCGCCGAGGGCGCCCGCGTCGTGATCACCGCCCGTCGCGAGGAGGCGCTCGCCGAGGCCGTCGGCCTGCTCGGCGCCGATCGCGCGGTCGGCGTCGCCGGCGCCGCGGACGACGCGACGGCCAGGGACGCGGCCTTCGCCGCCGCCGAGGAGGCGTTCGGGCCGGTCGATCTGCTGGTGAACAATGCTGGCGTGAACCCGGCGTACGGCCCGGCGCTCGAGATCGACGAGTCCGCCGTCCGCAAGCTCTTCGAGGTCAACGTGCTCGGTGCCTTCGGGTACGCGCGCGAAGCGGTCCGGCGGGGCATGGGGGAGCGCGGTTGGGCGATCGTGAACATCGCCTCGATCGCAGGGATCGGCGCGAGCCCGAACATCGGCTTCTACGGCGTCTCGAAGGCGGCCCTCATCTCGCTCACGGCGCAGCTGGCGCACGAGCTCGCACCGCGCATCCGGGTCAACGCGGTGGCGCCCGCGGTCGTGAAGACCCGGTTCGCCCGGGCGCTCTACGAGGGCCGTGAGGCGCAGGTCTCGGCCGCCTATCCGCTCGGTCGGCTCGGTACGCCTGCGGACGTCGCCGGCCCGGTCGCGTTCCTGCTGTCGGAGGACGCGGCGTGGATCACCGGACAGACGATCGTGATCGACGGCGGCGGTTCGCTGCCGATGCCCGGATGAGCCCGGCTCCTCAGGCCACGCGCCGATAGGGGTACGGCCCGCGGATGTGGTCGTCGAAGTATCGGCCGCGGGAGTCGGCCTCGAGCAGCCCCAGCGCCTCGTCCGGCGGCACGCCGCTGTAGTCGTACACGGCGCCGCCCTCGAACTCGAGCTCGAGCGTTCGGCTCGCCTCGTCGTAGCCGACGGAGCGGATCGCGCTGCTGTCGATGCGGTACCGCCGCATGAGCACCCCCGCCCGAGCGTGCGCCCGACTCGGCCCCCGGGTCAAGCGGGGGAGCGCCGCACCTCCGCCCGGCCGAGGGAGGCGAGGTGCACCTCGTCCGGGCCGTCCGCGATGCGCAGCGTGCGGGCCGCGGCGAACAGCGCGGCGAGCGGGGTGTCGCCGGAGACGCCCGCGCCGCCGAACAGCTGGATCGCCCGGTCGAGCACCTGCTGCACGACCCGGGGGACCGCCACCTTGATCGCCTGGATCTCGGTGCGCGCGGCCCGGTTGCCGACCGTGTCCATCAGCCAGGCGGTCTTCAGCACGAGCAGCCGCACCGCCTCGAGGTCGATCCGCGCCTCCGCGAGCCACTGCCGCACCACGCCTTGCTCGGAGAGGGCCGAGCCGAAGGCCTGCCGGCCGCCGACCCGCTCCCGGACGAGGTCGAGCGCCCGTTCGGCCATGCCGATGGCCCGCATGCAGTGGTGGATGCGACCGGGCCCCAGCCGGGACTGCGCGATCGCGAAGCCGTCGCCCTCGCCGCCGAGCAGCGCGTCGAGCGGGACGCGGGCGCCCTCGAACCGGATCTCCGCGTGGCCGCCGTGCTCGCGGTCGTCGTACCCGAACACCGTGAGCGGCCGTACGACCGTGACCCCGGGGGTGTCGCGCGGTACGAGCAGCATGCTCTGCTGCCGGTGCCGGTCGGCCTGGGGATCCGTCCGGCCCATCACGATGAGCAGCGTCGCGTCGGGGTCCATGGCGCCCGTCGACCACCATTTCGCGCCGTCGACCACGTACTCCTCGCCGTCGCGGCGGATGCGGGTGGCGATGTTGGTCGCGTCGGAGGAAGCGACGTCCGGTTCGGTCATGCAGAACGCGGAGCGGCGCCGGCCGTCGAGCATGGGACCGAGCCACCGCTCCTGCTGCGCGTCGGATCCGTGATGGACGAGCAGCTCCATGTTGCCGGTGTCGGGGGCGGCGCAGTTCATCGCGACCGGCGCGAGGCGCGGGCTGCGGCCGGACCGCTCCGCCAGGGGGGCGTACTGCAGGGTCGAGAGGCCCGCGCCGACGCCGAGCGGGTTCGGTGGCAGGAAGAGGTTCCAGAGCCCGCGCCCGCGGGCCTCCGCCTGCAGGGCGCCGATCACCGGGGTCGGACCCCAGCGGTCCGGGTCGGCGGCGAGCTCCGCCTCGAGCACCGGTTCGGCGGGCAGCACGTGCTCGGTGAGGAACGCGGACAGCTCCGTGTCGAGCGCCGCGGACCGCGGATCCCGCGCGAAGTCCATCAGCGCCCCTCCGCGAGCCGGGCGCGGCCGAGTGCGGCGAGGGGCGGCACGAGGGCGCCGATCGTTTCGAAGCCGGCGCCGACCGTCGCGTTCTGCAGGTAGCGGTGGTGCACGCCCTCGAGGATCACGGCGAGCTTGAACGCGGCGAACGCGTCGTACCAGCCGAGGTCGCCGATGGGACGAGCCCCGGCGGCCGCGTAGTGCCCGACGAGCTCGTCCGCGTCGGGATACCCGGCGCCGGGGACGACCGCGGTCGCGGCCGGCACACCGGCGTCCGCGGCGACGGCCCCGAGCCGCCAGTACAGGGCGCAGAGGGTGAGATCGGCGTCGAGGTCGCCGATCGTCGCCATCTCCCAGTCGAGCACGGCAGCGATCCGCGGCGTGGCGCCGTCGAGGTCGAGGATCGCGTTGTCGAGCCGGAAGTCGCCGTGCAGCAGCCCGCTCGCCGTGGTCGCCGGTACCCGGTCGGCGAGACCGCCCGCGAGGGCGTCGAGGTCGGGCAGGTCCCGGGTGCGCGAGCCGGCGTACTGGGTCGTCCAGCGGGCGACCTGCCGGGCGAGGTAGCCGTGCGCACGACCGAGGTCGGCGAGGCCCACCTCGGCGGGATCGAGGGCGTGCAGGGCGGCGAGCACGTCGATGAGGGCGAACGAGACGGCGCGCCGCTGCGCCGCGGAGAGCGCGGCGTCGTCGCCCGGAGCCCGCACGATCGTGCCCTCGAC
>DASYJR010000095.1:0-18638 GCA_035996305.1 Amnibacterium sp.
GCCGTGGTGGTGGCCTTCGGCCTGCTCGGACCGCACTCGACCCTGGTGAACGACGCGCTGGTCGGGTTCGCCCCCGACCTCGCCGTGCTGTTCGCGGTCGGTGTGCTCGCCGCCGGGATCGTCACGGCGGACGACCGCATCCGGTCCCGGCCTTGGGGCGCCTTCGCGCTCGCCGCCGCCGCTCCCGTGATCGTGCTGATCATCGCCGGGGGACCGACGTGGACGATCGACAACCTGTTCTGGGTGGACCTGGCGTGGGCTCCCGCCATCGGGTGCTTCCTCGCCGCTGTCGGCACGTCGCGGCCGCGCCTCGTCGTGCGCATCCTGGACACGCGCCCGCTGCGCAGCCTCGGGTCGTTCTCCTACAGCCTCTACCTGACCCATGCGCCGATCGTCATCGCGGTGTCCTACGGGCTGGTGCTCGGCCGGGTCGCGTCCGGAGCGCCGACGTTCCTGGTGCTCACCGCCGTGCTCCTTCCGGTGACGGTCGGCTTCGCCCGGCTGTTCGCGGCCGTGTTCGAGCTCCCCTTCCAGCGGCACCGAGGGTGGGCGCCGATGGTCCGGGCGATCCGCGGTCGGTCGGTGCCGGCACCACCCCGGCCCCGAGAAAGGTCGACCGGACCGTGATGAACCGGCCGTCAGAGCAGGTGCCTCAGAGCGTCGTCTGCGTCGCGTACCGCGAGAGGACCGGCGGCCGATCAAGGAGGTCGCCCAGGCCGGAGGCGCCTTCCGGCGTCGCCCGCCAGGCGCGGTACGCGTCGTCCCGGTCGAGCGATCGCCAGTGCTCGACGACCGTCACATGCGTGGGGTCCTCGACGTCGACGAGCACCTCGACACCGAGGCAGCCCTCGAACGCCCTCGTGTCCCGGAGGATCGCCTCGATCACGGTCGGGGCGTCGCCCGCACGGTCGCTCCGAACGTGCATGTCGAGCAGTGCGGTCGTCGCCATCGTCGGTCCCCTCGCGTCGTCGAACTGCAATCGTAGGGAGGTCACGCCGGTCGCCGGAGTCAGGCGGGGATGGCGAGCCGCTGCACACCGGCGCCGCTCCCGTTCGGCGCCGCGCTCCGAGCGGTCGAGCCGTCAGGGAACCTGCGCCGCCCAGGGCCGCCTCGTCTGATGGCCGCCCTCGTTCACCATGTCCCACAGCGCCCGGCCCGCGGGATTCCTCGGCATCGGCGCAGTGGTCTGCGCGGCGACGACCCATTGCCACGCACGACCGGTGAGGGCCGCGGTCGCCACGGCGGTTCGCAGTCGGGCTATGGCGGTGGGGATCACCGCGATCCCGAGTCCCGCCGCGACGAGGTCCAGGAGGGTCGTGGTGTCGTTGACCTCGAGGTCGACGTGCGGTTCGACGCCGGCGGCGCGCATGGCGCGATCGACGAGTTCTCGCACGCCCCATCCCGGCGGAAAGCCGACGAGTTGGTGCTGCGCCGCGTCGGCCAGGTCGAACGAGGTCCCACCGAGCACGGCGTCCGTCCCACCGGCGACGACCAGCGGGGACCGCAGGATCGGGATGGAGACGATGCCGGGCGGGGGTTCATCGACGGCGGTTGTGAAGATCACGTCGAGGAGGCCGTCGGCGAGCATCGTGGCCAGGTCTGCTGACGCGGCCTGCCGCAGCCTGATCTGGATCCCGGGGTAGGTGGACCTGTACCGGGCGAGCAGCTCGGTGATGTTGCCCGCCTGCATGAACCCCACGTCGACCGTGCCGCTGCGGAGACCCTGCACGCCGTGCACCGACTCGACGGCGGCGCGCGCGGAGGCCAGGGTGCGGCGGGCCTCGGGGAGCAGGGCCTCCCCCGCCGCGGTGAGGCGCACGCTCCTGGTCGTGCGGAAGAAGAGCGCGGCGTTCACGTCCCGTTCGAGCGAACGGATGGTCGCTGACAGCCCCGATTGGGCGACGAACAGCCGCGACGCAGCCCGGGTGAAGTTCTTCGCATCCGCCACCGCGAGGAAGGCCTCGAGCTGACGCAACTCCATTCAGCAACCGTAGTGCTTGATTCGATCGGATTCTGCTGTTGGACCTCTGAGTGCGAGCACCGCACCCTGGAACCGGAAGAGAAGAGGTCCAGCCCATGCAGCAGGCCATCGCCCCGGGAGTGGCGCCCGCCGCCCTCCACCGCGTCTCGCACCGCACCGGCTTCTGGCTCGTCGCGTACAGCTTCACCGTCGTGATGGGGTTCTCGGCCCTGCCGACCCCGCTCTACGCGCTCTACGCGGCGAAAGACCGCTTCTCCTCGCTGGTGATCACGCTGGTCTTCGCCGTCTACGTGGTGGGGGTGATCGCGAGCCTGCTGCTCGTGGGTCACGTCTCGGACCAGTACGGTCGACGGCGCGTCCTGCTTCCCGCGACCGCGATCTCCGCCCTCGCCGGAGCCGTGTTCATCGTCTCGCCGACACTGCCGGCTCTGATCACCGGCCGTTTCCTGTCCGGGATCGCCGTGGGCCTGATGACGACAGCGGCGACGGCGCACCTCGGAGAGCTCCATCACCAGCACCGCCCCGACGCCTCCCCGACGCGAGCGCGTCTCGTCGCGGTGGCCGCGAACCTGGGGGGGATCGGCCTCGGGCCGCTGATCGCGGGCGTGTTGGCCCAGTTCGCACCCGACCCGCTGCAGGTGCCGTACCTGGTCGAGGAGGCGCTGCTCACGATCGCCGTGGTCACGCTGGCGGTGGCCCCGGAGACCGTGACGCCACGGAGTCCCTCGGTTCCGTATCGACCGCAGCGCTTGGCCGTGCCTCGAGCGGCTCGCGGCCGCTTCGCACTCGCTGCGCTCGCGGGGTTCGTCGCGTTCGGCGTCTTCGGCCTGTTCACGTCACTGGCGCCGGGATTGCTGTCGCGAACGCTGGGCCAGTCGTCGCCCGCGCTGGCCGGGGCGGTGGCGTTCTCCGTGTTCGCCGCTGCAGCGATCGCGCAGATCACGTCGCGGAGCCTCGAGGTGCGGCGCTCCCTCGCCATCGGGCTCGTCGCGCTCGTCGTCGGACTCGCCGTTCTGGCCGTCGGCACCTGGACGGCCGGTCTGGCCGTGTTCGCGACGGGGGGCGTGCTGACGGGCGCCGGCGCGGGCCTGGTGTTCAACGGGGCCCTCGTCACCACGATCGACATCGCCCCTCCAGGGTCGCGTGCGGAGGTCCTCGCCGGATTCTTCGTCGCGAGCTACGCCGGTCTCGCCGTCCCCGTCGTCGCGCTCGGCGCCATCGGTCCACTGGTCTCGGCACCGGTCGAGGTGACCGGTTTCGGCGCCGTATCGATCGCGCTGCTCGTGCCGACCGTGGCCCGGTTGATGGTCCGGCCGCGGGGAGTCGTCCGATGACCGGGGTCCAGAACGCCGACGGCGCCGGCCGAGTCGCCGTGCTCGGCACGGGGATCATGGGCGCCGCGATGGCCCGCAGCCTGATCAGGGCCGGGATCCCGACCACGGTCTGGAACCGGACCCGGTCGCTGGCGGCCCCCCTGGCCTTCGCCGGTGCGACGGTCGCGGCGTCGGCCGCCGACGCGGTCCGGGGCGCGTCCGTGGTCATCACCATGCTGCCCACCGCGGACGCGGTCGCCACTCTGGTGTTCGGCAAGGGACTGACCGACGCGTTCGCCCTCGACGCCGTCTGGGCGCAGATGGGCACCCTCGGCGCCGAGCAATCCGTCGCCCTCGCCCGCAGGCTCGGCGAGGTCCGACCGGATGTGATGTTCGTCGACGCGCCGGTCTCGGGCAGCAGGGGCCCCGCCGAGGTGGGGCGACTGCTCGTCCTCGCATCCGGCCCGGAGGAAGCCCGCGGAGGCGTCACGCCGGCCTTCGACGCGATCGGCCGCCGGACGCTCTGGCTCGGCGACACCGGCCAGGGCAGTCGGTTGAAGCTCGTGCTCAACTCGTACATGTCGGTGCTGATCGAGGGCGTCGCTGAATCGCTCGCCCTCGCCCGGCGCCTGGACATCGATCCCGCACAGCTCGCCGCAGCGATCGAGGGCGGCCCCCTCGACGCCCCGATCGCCCTCGCCAAGCTCACCAAGATGCGCACCGCCGACTACGCGGTGGAGTTCCCGCTCGAGTGGGCGCTCAAAGACGTCGACCTGGCGGTCGCGGCCGCCGACGGCACCACGTTGCCGGTCCTGGAAGCGCTGGCGCGGCAGTGGCGGACGGCGGTCCGTTCGGGACTCGGTCGCGAGGACGTGAGCGCAGCCTCCGTCGCCCTGGCCGGCAGCGCATCCTCCTCCTGAGGGGAACGCCATCCGGCCGCGCGCCTCAAGGAGGTGCGGGGCCCCATGGCGATGCCGGCCGATGGCGTCAGGGGACCGCTATCGGACGCGTCAACGGCCTCGCCTCCGGCACGGAGAGCAGGGAGCCGTCCGGACGGCTGAAGATGAGCGCGTTGCCTGCCGGCACCTCGATCTGCATGCCACCACCTCTCCGTCGACTGCAGTGTCCGTGCCGACGTCGCGGCGGTGCACAGCGCCGCGCCAAGAACCTCCTCCGAATCGGATCCCTCCCGCCCCCAGTTCGGGGCACCGCGACACGTCGACCTCGGGCGGTCGCGCCCCTTGGCCGCCGCCCCTGTCCCTGCGAGGGGCCGCGAACCATGCGGCGAGGCGCACCATTCAGCGCCCGACGAGGAGGACCTCCCGGCCGCATCCGGCCGACGACGCGCTCAGTCCGAGCGGTTGTTCGAGAGATCGAACGTGTACACGCCGTCGTCGAAGGCGGTGTACCCGGCGTAGTCGACGAGCTCGTACAGCCGTGACCTGGTCTGCATCCGCGGCACGGTGCCCACGAGGCTGCCGTGGGCGGCGAGGTCGTCGAGCCCGCGTTCGATCGCGCCCATCGCGATGCGGAGCAGCGACACCGGGAAGATGACCATGTTCACCCCGACGTCCTGCAGCTGCTGGACGGTGAACAGCTCGCTCCTCCCGAACTCCGTCATGTTGGCGAGGATCGGCACGTCGACGGCCGCGCGCATGGCGGCGAACTCCTCGAGGGAGCCCATCGCCTCCGCGAAGATCGCGTCGGCGCCCGCGGCCTCAAGCGCCTTCGCCCGCTCGGTGGCGGCGGTCAGTCCCTCGACGCCTCGGGCGTCGGTCCTGGCCATGATCACGAGATCGGGGTCGCGCCGCGCCGCCACAGCCGCCCGGATGCGCCGCACCGCGGTCGCGATGTCGACCACGTCCTTGCCGTCGAGGTGTCCGCACCGCTTGGGGTTCACCTGGTCCTCGATGTGCAGCCCGGCGACGCCGGCGTCCTCGAGCGCCTGCACCGTGCGCGCGGCGTTCATCGGCTCACCGAAGCCGGTGTCCGCGTCGACGAGGACCGGCAGGTCGGTCGCGCTCGCGGTCTGCGCGGCGCGGGTCGCCACCTCCGTGAGCGTGGTCATGCCGATGTCCGGCAGCCCGAGCTCGTTCGCCATCACGGCGCCGGACAGATAGACGCCCTCGAAGCCCTTCTCCTGGATCATCCGGGTCGACAGCGGCGTGAACGCGCCAGGGAACCGCTGGATCGTGCCGCTCGCGAGCCCGACGCGGAACCGCGTGCGCTTGACGGACGGCGTCTCGGTGGAGGAGAGCATCAGAACAGTCCCTTCGGCGCCGGCGGCAGGCCGGTCGCGGTGATCGTGAGTCCGGACAGCTCATCCGACGTCAGCTCGGGGAGCCGCTGTGCGACGTCGAGGAACCGGTCGATCTCGGCGTCGGTGAGCACGCCGTCCGCGAGCGTGCGGAACTTGCGCACGTAGTCGGGTCGGGCGAAGGGGCGGGCGCCGAGCGGGTGGGCGTCGGCGACCGCGATCTCGACGGACAGGCGGCGACCGTCCCTCAACTCGATGTCGGCACGGCCGCCGAACGCCTGCTCACGCGGATCGAGCGAGTGGTAGCGGCGGGTCCACTCCGGGTCCTCCGCGGTCGAGATCGACCGCCACAGCGCGACGGTGTCACGCCGGCCGGCCCGTTCGGGCGCGTACGAGTCGACGTGGTGCCAGGTGCCGTCCTGCAGCGCGACCGCGAAGATGTAGGGCAGCGAGTGGTCGAGCGTCTCGCGACTCGCGCCCGGGTCGTACTTCTGCGGGTCGTTCGCGCCCGAACCGATCACGACGTGCGTGTGGTGGGACGTGTGCAGCGCCACGGACTTCACGGCACCCGGCTCGAGGAGCTGCGGATGTCGCGCGCGGAGGTCGCGGGCCAGGTCGATCCATGCCTGGGCCTGGTACTCGGCGGAATGCTCCTTGGTGAAGCTCGACAGGATCGCGCGCCACGGCTCGCCGGGCGCGGGGAGCGGGACCTCGTACTCGGCGTCCGGCCCGTCGAGCAGCTGGGCGAGAACCCCGTCCTCGCCCTCCCAGATCGGCGCCGGACTCGTCTGACCCCGCATCGCCCGGTCCACCGCCTCGACGGCGGCCTTCCCGGCGAACGCGGGGGCATAGGCCTTCCACGTCGAGATCTCACCCTTGCGGGACTGCCGGGTCGCGGTCGTCGTGTGCAGGGCCTGCCCGACGGCCTGGTAGACCGTGGCGGCATCGAGGCCGAGCATGGCGCCGATGCCCGCCGCGGCGCTCGGGCCGAGATGCGCGACGTGATCGATCTTGTGCGCATGCAGGCTGATGCCCCGCGCGAGACCGATCTGCACCTCGTACCCGAGGACGATCCCGCGCAGGAGCGCCGTGCCGTCGACCCCGACGTGCTGAGCCACGGCCAGGATCGGCGGGATGTTGTCGCCCGGGTGCGAGTACTCGGCGGCGAGGAAGGTGTCGTGGAAGTCGAGCTCGCGCACCGCGACGCCGTTCGCCCAGGCCGCCCACTCGGGGCTGAAGCGGCCCTCGATCCCGACCACCGTCGACCCGGGCGACGCCGGATGCGTCTCCGCCTGCCCGCGAGCGGCGACGACGGGGGCGCGGCTGAGCGACGCGGCGGCGACGGCCGCGTTGTCGATCACCCGGTTGACGACCATGTCCGCGACATCCGCATCCACGGGAGCCGGGTGGGCGGCGAGCTCGGCGATGCGATGGGCCAGGTGCTGCTCGACGGGGAAGTCCTCGTCGCTTCGATGCGATCGGACGCGGTAGCTGGTCACGAGGATCGTCTCCCTTCGGATCGCGACGTCAGGGTCGCGAGGATCGTGGCGAGCGACGCGCGCAGGTGCACGGTCGTGGCGGCCGCGGCCAGCGACTCGTCCCGCTCGGCCAGCGCGCGGCAGATGGCGGCGTGCTCGGCGGCCGCCTGCAGCAGACGGCGGGGGTTGTCCGCCGCCATCCGGCGCGCGCGGACGAGATGGGTGCGGGTGGACGCGAGCGCGGACCGGAGCGAGCGGTTCCCCACCGCGTCGCCGATCGCGTCGTCGAAGCGGCCGATGACCGCGTAGTAGGCCCCGGCGCCGCCGCTGTCCAGCACCGCCGCGGCCGCATCGAACTCGGCGGCGAGACCGCTGAAGACCGCGGGGTCGCCGCGCTGGGCGGCGAGACGTGCGGCATGCACCTCGAGCGCCTCCCGCAGTTCGAACAGGTCCGACACGCTCCCCGGCGACATCTCCGCGACGACGCCCGTCCGTCCCTGGGAGGTGTCGACGAGCCCCTCGAGCGCCAGGCGGGTGAGCGCCGCGCGCAGCGGGGTGCGGGAGACGCCGAGACGTTCCGCCAGGTCCACCTCCGAGAGGGGGGTCCCGGCCGGGATGCGCCATCCCACGATCTCGTCGCGCAGGGACGCGTAGACGCGCTCACTCGCGCTGCCGGGTCGGCCCATGTGGGTCATGGTACGCGCCGTTGTATACAGAAGTGGCGTGACGTCGGTCGAGACCCTGCGGAGCACCGCATCCTGTGTACAGGAGCGGCCCTCCCTGGGCCCCCGCCGCCCGGTGATGCGCGGGGGCGGGGCGCCGCTCTCGGTGAGCCGGCTCATGGATGCGAGCCCTTCGTGTCGGGTCGCCGTGGTCATCGTGGTCGCTCCCTCGTGGTGTGTGAGGACGGCGTACTCCGATGCGGAGCACTGCCGGCCAGGACCTCCTCCGAACCCTCCTCGCCGGCACCTGAAGGACGGCTCGCCCCCGCGCGCCGCACGCGCTGCGGCGCGCGCGATACTCGAGCGTCACCCGCCGTTGACCGGCGTACCCATCGCGACGACGGAACCGAGGCGGATCGATGCCCTACGACCGGCGCGGGCGTGCCCGGTACCGGCGGATCCTGCGATTCGCGATGCGGTACCTGGCCCAGAACTGGTGGTTCGAGCTCGCCCTGCCCCGCGTCGGTCTCGCCGCGCTGGCCGCGCGGGGACGCACGCGCCGCTGGCGGAGGATGGCGCGCGAGTTCTACGGCCTCGCCACCGAGCTCGGCGGCCTGATGATCAAGGTGGGCCAGTTCCTGTCCACCCGGCTGGACGTGCTTCCGCCCGAGGTGACGCACGAGCTGCAGGGCCTTCAGGACGAGGTGCAGGCGGAGGACTTCGCCGCGATCCGCGTGCTCGCGGAATCCGAGCTGGGTGCGACGCTCGAGTCGGCGTACGCGTCGTTCGATCCGGTGCCGATGGCGGCCGCATCGCTGGGGCAGGCGCACCGGGCGCGGCTGACGCCGGACGCCGCCGCGGACACCGGCTTCGCGGACGTCGTCGTGAAGATCCAGCGGCCGGGCATCGAGACGATCGTCGATGTCGACCTCGCTGCCCTGCGACGGGTCGCCGGATGGCTGAACCGTGTACGGCTCGTCGCACGGCGGGTGAACGTGCCCGCGCTCGCGGAGGAGTTCGCCACGACGAGCCTCGAGGAGATCGACTACCTGCATGAGGCGCAGAACGCCGAACGGTTCGCGCAGCAGTTCGAGGGGAACCCGGGCGTCCGGGTCCCCACCGTCGCCTGGGATCACACGACCCGCCGGGTGCTCACCCTGCAGGACGTCGGCGCGATCAAGATCAACGACCTCGTCGCCCTGCGGGCCGCCGGCATCGACCCCTCCGCCGTGGCCGCCCGGTTCGTCACCGTCATGTTCGACCAGCTGTTCTTCCACGGGTTCTTCCACGGTGACGCGCACCCGGGCAACCTGTTCGTCACGCCCCTCCGCGGCGATGCTCCGAGCGGCGAGGACGGGACGGCCTCCGGCGGCGCGTGGGCGCTGACGTTCGTCGATTTCGGGATGATGGGGGAGGTTCCCGACGGCCTGCGTGCCCGGCTGCGGCAGTTCCTGATCGCGGTGGCCGCGCGGGACGGCCGGCGGCTGGTCGCGAGCATGCGGGACCTCGGTGTGCTGCTTCCCACGGCGGACGCCCGGGCACTCGAACGGACGATGTCGGCGATCTTCGACCGGTTCGGCGGCCTCGCGATCACGTCCCTGCAGAACCTCGATCCGAGCGAGCTCCGGCGGTTCGCGGACGAGTTCGGGGAGGCCATCCGCGTGCTCCCGTTCCAGCTGCCCGAGCACTTCCTGCTCATCATCCGCGCGGTGTCGTTGACCTCGGGCCTCAGCAGCACGCTCGATCCGGACTTCAACATCTGGAACGCGGTGGAGCCGTACGCGGATCAGCTGCTCCGGGACGAGCAGGGCGGTCTGATCGGGTCCGTCGCCCGCGAGGCGGCGTCGGTCGCCGGGATCGCCGTGCGGCTCCCCCGCCGCCTGGACGAGCTGGCCAGCCGGCTCGAGGCGGGCGAGATGGAGGTCGCGACACCCGGACTCGAGCGGCGCCTCGCCCGGCTCGAGCGCACCGCGCGGCGGGTCGTCTCCGCCTTCCTGTTCATGGGCCTCCTCATCGGCGGGGTGCTGGCGCGGCCCACCGACGTCGTGCTGGGCACGGTGCTGATGGGCGTCTCCGCGCTGTTCCTGCTGCACGCGGTGCTCGCCGGGGTGGTCGGGGGACGCGCGCGACGCTGAGCGCTGTGATGACGGCTCCGGGTCGGACCGGCACGTGACGGGCCTCCGCCGAGCGGGTAATCTCCGCCAGGTCCGGCGTGGAGTGCTGAACCGAGCCGGCCGAGCGGTGTTGGAGGCTTCCGTGTCCTATGTCGTCGATTTCGCCGACGTCTCGACGACCGGCCTCGCGTCGTCCCCGGTGGCGACCGCGCTCGCCGGCCTCAGGGCGAATGAGGCGAGGTACTTCACGAACAGGTACGACCACGCCTTCACCGTGGAGCCGGCCGACGAGGCCGGGGCGACGATCGACTGGGTGCACCGGATCCTCAAGGAGGAGCGCGACCTCGTGATCGAGTCCCGCCCCTTGGAAGCCACGGCCTTCGAGGTGGAGGGCATCCGGATCGCGTACGTCTTCTACGAGAGCGGCCTCTCGATCAACGTGATGTACACCATCGACGACGGGGGGAAACGGGCCGTCGGATTCAAGCTGTCCGACGGCATGGAGGTGCCGGAGGAGCTCGCCTCACGGTTCAAGTTCGCACGCCAGCGGTCGAAGCTCGCGGGCACCATCCGCGGTTCCTACTTCGTGATCAAGAACGAGCACTGACACCCGCCGGCGCCGGCGACCCGTCAGCGCCGACGCTCGGGGGCGAGCACCCGGATGACGGCCGAGTCGTCCGCCGCGCCGAGCCCCTGGGCCTGCCCGAGCACGAAGAGCTGCTCCGCCGCGGCCGCCACGGGCGACGGCAGCCCGAGCCGCCGCGTCGCGTCGCCGACGATCCCGAGGTCCTTCACGAAGATGTCGAGGCGGCTGAGCACCTCGGCGCCGTCTTCGTCGTGGGCCTGCAGCATCCGCGGACCGCGGTTGCCGAGCATGAAGGAGCCGGCGGCGCCCGCCTGGAGTGCCGCGAGCGTGGCGGGCCCGTCGAGCCCGAGCGCGTCCGCGAGGGCGAGCGCCTCCGCGGCGGCCGCGATGTGCACACCGCAGAGCAGCTGGTTCACGGTCTTCACCGCCTGGCCGTCACCGGGGCGATCGCCCACGACGGTGACGGTCGAGCCGAGGGCGTCGAGCACGGGCCGCGCTGCGGCGACGTCCGCGGGGTCCCCGCCGACGAGGATGAGCAGGTCGCCCTGCTCGGCCCTGACCGGACCGCCGGACAGCGGGGCGTCGACCATCCGGATGCCGGAGGCGGCGAGTCGGTCCGCCACGGACCGCACGGCGTCGACCCCGACCGTGCTGGTCAGCAGCACGAGGGCGCCGCGCCCCATCGCGGACGCGACACCGTCCGCGCCCAGCAGCACCTGCTCCAGCTGCTCGCCGTTGCGCACGGCGACGAGGACGACGTCGGCGAGGGAAGCCGCCTCGGCGGCGCTCCCGGCCCCGGCCGCTCCCCCGGCGACGGCGAGTGCCCGGCGGTCGGCGTCCACGTCGAACCCCCGCACGAGGAAGTCGCGCGCCAGGCGCCGCGCCATCGGCAACCCCATGGCCCCCAGCCCGAGCACGGCGACGACGGGACGACGGGTCGGATCCGCGGACTGCTCGGGCATCAAGGGCTCCTCGATCGACGACGACGCGGCCCTCCTGGGGCCGGCCCCAGGAAAGCAGACCGTTCTTCCGCGGCGCTGACAGCCCACGGTGGGTGCGGTCATGCCCGCTCGGGGAACCGCCCCTCCGCGCGGATCCGGTCGTTCAGCAGCGCGAGGAACTCGTCCTCGTCGAAGTCGAGGGGCACCTCACGGCCGAGCCAGCTCGACAGGTGGATCGCGTTCGCCAGCCGCACCCCGACGATGCCGTCCGAGCCGGGGGCGAGCAGCGGGGTGCCGTGCAGGATGTGCGCGGCGAAGTTCTCCAGCACGCCGGCGTGCTGCTCACCCCACGCCGACTCGAACTCGATGACCTCGGTCGTGAGGAACCTGCCGGTGTCGAGCTCCCCGGTGAACAGCCGTCGTACGTCCTCCGTCCGCATGCCCTCGCTGATCTCCCGCTCCGGCCGGGTGAGGCGGGTGACGGTCGCGATCCGGCTGCCCTCGACGACGATCTTGCCCGCGTCGCCGAGGATCTCGAGCCGGTCCGTGCCGGCGACATCGTGGGTGGCCGTGACGAAGACACCGGTGACGCCGTCGCCGTAGTCCGCCACGACGGTCACCTCGTCCTCGACGTCGATGTTCCGGCGGAACCCGTAGGCGACCTTGGCGAAGACCCGCTCCGGCACGCCGCAGATCCACTGCCAGAGGTCGAGCTGGTGCGGAGCCTGGTTGACGAGCACGCCGCCGCCCTCACCGCCCCACGTGGCGCGCCAGGCGCTCTGGTCGTAGTACCCCTGGGGCCGCCACCACGTCGTGATGATCCAGTTCGACCGTCGGATCGCGCCGATCTCCCCCGCGTCGACGATCTCCTTGAGGCGGCGGTACAGCGGGTTGGTGCGCTGGTTGAACATGATGGCGAAGGTCAGCTCCGGCCGACGGGCGGCGAACGCGTTCAGCCGTGCGACCTGCTTGGTGTAGACGCCGGCCGGCTTCTCGACGAGCACGTGGCGGCCGCGGGCGAGTGCCGCCATGGCGACCTCCGGATGGAGGTAGTGCGGCACGGTGGTGACGACGGCGTCGACGGCTCCCCTGTCGAGCAGGGCGATGTGGTCGTCGAAGAACGGCACGCCGGGATGGCGCTCGGCGACGGCGGCGGACTTCGACGGATCGGTGTCCGCGACGGCGCCGAGCACCATCCCCGGCACGCGGCCGTCCGCGATCAGCCCCGCGTACATCGCCCCCTGGGACCCGAACCCGATGATCCCGAGTCGTACCGCATCCGTCATACGCTGCCCGTTCCCCGTCCGGCCGCTCCTCGACGCGGGAAGGCCTGGTCGTAGACGTCCTGGATGATGTCGAGGGAGCGCTGGGCGGCTCGCGGGTCGATCCAGAACGGCGCGCCCGAGTCGAGGCCGGCGTAGAAGTCGCGGATCAGCAGCTCGTGCGAGACGCCCCAGTAGGCCCGCATGCCGGGTGACAGCGCCCGCTCGTGCACGATGTCGACCCGTCCGTCGGCATGGGTGACCGTGAGGTCGCCGCGCAGCACCAGCGTCGCCCGCTCGGCGAGGATCTCGATCATCACCGGCGCGCTCTCGACGTGCGAGAGCGTCGCGAAGACGATGCTCGTCGCCCCGCCGCGGTGCCGCAGCACCAGGTCCGCCGTGTCCTCGACCTCGATCACGTCCCCGAGGAGCCGGGTCGCCGCGCCACCCACGACCTCCTCGACGTCGCCGAGGAGCCACTGCAGCAGATCGATCGTGTGAACGGCCTGGTTCATCAGCAGACCACCCCCGGCGGTCGACCAGCGCCCGCGCCACGGCCGGGCGAGGTAGTACGCGGCGTCGCGGTGCCAGAAGACGGTGGCTGCGGCTCCTCGCACCGCGCCGACCGCGCCCGTCGAGAGCAGCTCATGCGCCGCCTGCACGGGCGCGTTGTACCGGTTCTGGAAGCAGACCGCGATGCGGGCCGCGGCGCCGTCCGCGACCGCCACCAGACGGCGCCCCTGCTCGCGGTCGAGGGCGAGCGGCTTCTCGAGCACCACGTGCACGCCCGCCTGGAGCGCATCGATCGCGACCGGCGCGTGCGCGACGTGCGGCGTGCCGACGTGGACCACGTCGGGGCGGACCGCGGCGAGCAGGGCGCGGTGGTCGGCGAAGCCTGCCACGTTCCACGCCGCCTCGGCGGCCGCCAGCCGGCCCCCGTCCGGATCGCAGACGGCGACGAGCTCGGCCTCGGGCATCGCGGCGATCGCGGCGAGGTGCACGGACGAGATGTCGCCGCAGCCGATCACGGCGACGCGACGGGCGGAGCCGGTCATCGGGTCGCCACGCCGAGCTCCGCGAGCAGCCCGGCGAACGCGCGGGCCGCTCGGCCGAACGACGCCGCTCCGGAGAACCCGCCGAGCTCGAACGCCTCGTCCAGGTGCGGTTCGAGCGAGGCGAACCCGGCGAACCCGTCGTCGCGCAGCGCCGTGAGGGTCTCGCGCAGCTCGCCGTCGCCCTCGCCGGCCGGGACGACGGACCCCGTGGCAGCGACGGCGTCCTTCACCTGCAGGTACTCCAGGTGGGGCCGGAGCGCCGCGTAGCCGTCGGTGAACGGACGCACCCCGACCTGCACGAAGTTCGCGCTGTCCCACGCGAGGCGGAGGGCGCTCGAGCCGACGGACTCGACGAGATCGAGCACCCGCTCGGGCACGTCGCCGTAGATGCCCTTCTCGTTCTCGTGCAGCAGCACGATCCCCTGCCGCGCCGCCTCGTCCGCGAGCAGCCGCATCCGCACCATCACCGCATCGCGCACCTCCGCCGCGCGCGTTCCGGGGCTCGGGTAGAAGGAGAACACGCGGACGAACGGCGTCTCGAGCGCGTGGGCCACCCGGATCACCCGTCGCAGCCGCTCGACCTCGAGCCCGGGATCGAGCGCGACGTCCACCTTGCCGATCGGCGACGCGACCGCGGACACCGCCATGCTCTGCTGCCGGAGCAGCCCACGCAGCCGACCGAGCCGCTCGTCGTCGAGGTCGACGACGTTGGCACCCCAGGCGCTCCGCACTTCGATGTGGCGGGCGCCGAGCGCCTGCAGCACCGCGACCTGGATGCGCGGCTCCGGATCGACCTCGTCGCCGAACCCCGACAGGGTCCAGGTGACCTGGGACCCGTTCCTCATGTGGGACTCCATCAGAACAGGTCGCCGAACCCGAGTGCGACGAGGTGGTCGTAGGAGGTCGTGAGGCAGTCGAGGGGCGACCGGCCGTATCGCTCGTCCTGCTCGACGAGCAGGTACGCCGCCCCGATCTCCCGGCTCACGGGCACGATCGAGGCGAAGTCGAGGTTCCCCTCCCCCACCTCCGCGAACTGCACGACGCCGGTGAACGCGGCCTGGAAGGCGGCCGAGTTCCCGGCGGCGAGCGCCGCGGCCGCCTCCTCCGGGAGGGCGCCGATGCGGTAGTCCTTGAGATGGACCATGGCGACGCGGTGGCCGTACCTCCGCAACGTGGCGACGGGGTCGAGACCGCCGCGCTGCACCCAGTGGACGTCGATCTCCAGTCCCACGTCCGGCGCCCGGTCGGCGATCACGTCGAGCAGGTACCGCCCGTCGTGCTTCGCGAACTCGACGTGGTGGTGGTGATAGCTCAACCCGATGCCGTGGTCCGCGAGGCGGCGGGCGGCCTCGTCGGTGCGGTCGCAGAAGTCCAGCAGCGCGGGGAACGAGGCCATCGCCTCGAGCGGCAGCATGCCGATGCGGATCATCGAGGCATCGAGGCGCTTCGTGTCCGCGACGATCTTGTCGAAGTCGTCGGTGAGCGACTCACCGCCGGGTCGGGCGGTGAGCGACGCCGACAGGGCCGCGATGTCCATGCCGAGCTCGTCGTGGGCCCGGCGGAGCTCGGCGACGTTGCCCGGCGTCATCGGGATCTGGGACACCTCGACCGCGCGGTAGCCGATCCCGCGGACACGGCGCAGGGTCTCGAACGGCCCGTGCTCGGCGAACTCCTCCTTCAGCATCATCGCCTGGACGCCGATCGTGGTCATGCCGCTCCTCCTGCTCCGATCGGGGGTCGCCCGCTCCCTCGCGCGTCCCGGCCGACGTGATCCGATACTGCGCCACGGAGTCGAGCGCCGCCTTCAGCCGGAAACCCGTCGAGCGGAGTAGGGCACGGCGCTCAGCGGCGCCGGAGGCCCCGGACGAGCCGCACGAAGTCCGCATCGCCACCCAGTGCAGGGGAAAGCTCTGCGAGCAGGGCTGCGGTGTCCGCACGAGGCGCGGCCACGGCGTCGAGCCACGCGGCGACCGCGAAGGCGCACCCGGGCGCCGCGCGGCCGGCTGCACGTTCCGCCTCGGCGACCGGCAGGATCCGAAGGCCGAGCTTGCGCGTGCCGTCCTGGGCGATCTGGTCGAGCCGGTGCTCGATCCGCGCGTTGGTGAACCGGGCGAGCAGCGCATCGCGGTACGCATCGGTCTCGAGCGTCTCGGGGAGGTGCCGCGCCGCCTCACCCCAGAACCGGTCGACCGCTGCCCGGAGGTCCGGGTCGGCGATCGCTGCGGCGACGGTCGCGTGCTCCCGCGGCGGTCCCGCGAACGCCAGCAGGGTGTGCGCACCGTTCAGCAACCAGAGCTTGCGGCGCTCCCACGGCTCGATGTCGTCGACGAATCGGGCGCCCGCGTCCTCCCACGCCGGTCGTCCGGCCGGGAACTCGCCGCTCAGCACCCAGTCCGAGAAGGGCTCCGTGAAGACGGGCGACGCGTCCCGCCAGGCGGCGCGGGCGTTGAACGCGTCGACGTCCCCGGGCGTCGCCCGCGGGGTGATCCGGTCCACGGACGTGCTCACGAACCGCACCGACTCCGCGACGAACGATGCGAGCCCGTCGCCGACCGCCTCCGCGGCCGCCGTCACGCCGCGCGTGACGAGCGGGCCGTTGCCGGGCAGGTTGTCGCAGGGGACGACGGCGAGGGGCCCGCCGCCCGCACGCCGGCGCGCCTCGAGTCCGGTGAGCAGGCGACCGAGCGCCGTCGAGGGCGCATGGGACCCGAGCGTCGCGCCGCCCCCGCGCAGCGCGACGAGGTCGGCGGCGAGCCGGGAGTCGGCGTGATCGGGCGTGCCGTCCGGGCGCAGCCGGTAGCCCGCCTCGGTGACCGTGAGGGTGACGACGGCGAGCGCCGGCCGTTCGAAGAGCTCGACGAGGCGTGCGATGTCCGCGCCGTCGACGGCCTCGACCAGGCTCCCGACGATCTCGTCGCGGTCCCGCTCCGGCCCACGCTCGACGAGTGTGTACAGGCCGTCCTGCTCGGCGAGTGCCACCGCGGCGTCGGGCCGCCGGCCGGTGAAGGCGGCGATCCCCCAGGCGTCGGCGTCACCCGCATGGGCCGTGTACCAGGCCTGGTGCGCGCGGTGGAAGGCGCCGAGCCCGAGATGCACGATCCGCACCGGGGGCGTGGGGACGGAGCAGCTCGAGCGGGAGAGCCGCGGGCGCCCCGGCCCCGAGGACTCGCTCACAGCTTGAACGCCGCTCGGGGGACGGCGCCGACCAGATCGCCGGCGATGCGCTCCGCCGCTGCCGGGGTGATGCGTCCCTCCCTCACATACCGCGCCAGGAATGCGGCGTCCGCCCGCCTCGCGGCGTCATGGCGTGCCGGGATCGAGAGGAACGCCCGGGTGTCGTCGATGAAACCCGACGTGCGGAAGAACCCGGCGGTCTCGGTCACGGCGGCCCGCCACCGCTGCATGGCGTCCGGGGCGTCGAGGAACCACCACGGCGCCCCCACATAGATGCTCGGGTAGAAGCCGGCGAGCGGGGCGAGCTCGCGGGAGTAGACCGTCTCGTCGACCGCGAAGAGCACGAGATGGAAGCCGCGCTCGAGTCCGAAGCGCTCCAGGAGCGGTCGCAGCGCCCGCGTGTACTCCGTGGCCACGGGGATGTCGTGACCGGTGTCGGGGCCGAAGGCCGCGAAGGTCGAGGTGCTGTGGTTGCGGAGCACTCCCGCGTGCAGCGTCATCACGAGGCCGTCCTCGACCGACATCCGCGCCATCTGCAGCAGCATGTGGCCGCGGAACCTGCGGCGGTCCTCGGCGGACACGTCGCCCCGGCGCACCCGGTCGTACAGGGCACCGGCCGCCGCCGGATCGAGGTCCACGGTCCACGGCTCCGTCACGCCGATGTCGAGCGACACCGCGCCGTGCTCCAGGAAGTGCTGCCGGCGCCGCTGGAGGGCGTCGAGGTAGCCGGCGAAGGTGTCGGGCGATCCGGTGGCCTCGAGCAGCCGGGGAACGGCCTCCTCGAATCCTGCGGCGTCCGGGTCGAGGTACCGGTCGGGGCGGAAGGTGGGGATCACCCGGCCGGCGAAGGACGGATCCGCCCGGAGCGCCGCGTGGGCGGTGAGGTCGTCGAGCGGGTCGTCGGTGGTGGCCAGCACCTCGATGCGGAACCGGTCGACGAGGGCGCGGGGCCGGAACGCGGGCTCCGCCAGCCGCGCCGACACCGCGTCGAAGACGGCGTCCGCGTTCGCCGGGCCGAGCTCGTCCTCGATGCCGAACACCGTCGCGAGCTCGTCGCGGAGCCAGTAGGCCGATGCCGTGCCGGCGAACGCGTCCCAGTGCTCCGCGAGGGCGCCCCACACACGGCGCGGGTCCGCCGGAGCGCCGGCGCCGAGTGCCCCGAGGTCGACGCCGTGGGCGTTGAGCAGCCGGGTGATGTAGTGGTCATGCGCGACGAACAGCTGCGCCGGATCCCCGAAGGGCAGGTCCGCGAGCAGCAGCTCCGCAGGCACGTGCCCGTGCGGCGAGACGATCGGCGCCTCGGCGACCGCCCGGTAGAGGTCGCGCGCGACGGCGCGCGTCTCCGGGTCGACGGGCAGCAGGCGGTCCGGATCGAGCGGCGAGGTGGGCACCCCCTCATCCAAGTACCCCGGCGCCGGTGCGGTCAGGCGCCGAGCGCGACCGTCCGTTCCGTCGAGGCCCGGAGCAGGTCGAAGGCGGCCGCTCCCCCGCCGCCCCGCACGGTGTACCCGCCGAGCGGTCCACGCACGGTCGTGCGCCCGGAACCGTTCGTGCGCAGCGTCGTGGGTGGCAGCCGCCACTCCCCGTTCACGAGCCGGTCGAGCACGTCGTAGGAGGGCTTCCGGCTGCCGTCGGCCCGCACGAAACCGACCGGTGCGCCGAGCCAGGAACCGGCGTCGGTGAAGCCCCAGTAGGTGATCGACTCGACCGCGGGATGCCCGAACAGCGACCGGTAGTGCCGCTCGATCTCGTCGGCCTGGCGCGCCTCGCCCTCCGGCGTCGTCGGCCACTCGGGGATTCGGTAGTCGTTCAGGT
>DASYJR010000096.1:0-1614 GCA_035996305.1 Amnibacterium sp.
GTACCGTCCCCGGTCGAAGGGCTCGAGCGCGGCGATGAGCTCGAGGGCGTCCGGTGTCGGCGTGCCGGCCACCGCCGCCGTCGGATGCAGCGCCTCCAGCAGATCGAGGGTCCCGGTGTTCTCGGAGAGGAGACCGTCGACGTCGCTGGCGAGATGCCACACGTTGGGCAGCATCAGCGGGAACGGCGCGGGGCTCGACCACACGTCGCGGACGAACGGGGCGAGCGCCACGAGCACGCTGACGACGGCGTAGTCGTGCTCGTCGAGATCCTTCGCGGACACGAGGAGGGCGTTGGCCTGCGCGGCGTCGGACTTGTCGTCCCGGCCGCGCGCCGTGCTCCCGGCGAGCACGCGGGCGCCGAGCCGTCCGCCCCGCACGGTGACGAGGGTCTCGGGACTCGCCCCCATGAGGCCGTCCACGGCGAACGCCCAGCAGTCGGGGTAGTCCGCGAACCGCTCGAGCGCGAGCCGGAGGTCGGCGGCCCGGGGCAGCCGCCCGGACACATCGCGGGAGAGCACGACCTTGCCGAGTTCTCCGGCGTCGATCCGGCGCAGCGCCTCGTCGACTGCGGCGCGGTAGGCGCCGGGGGTCATCTGCCCGTCGCGGAACGAGACCGCGTACCCGGACTCGTCGATCGGCCGAGGCGGAACAGGTGCGGCGACCGCCCCCGTCCCGCCGACCCGGGTCACCCAGCTGTCGGAGCCGCGGCGCCCGACGATCGTTCGCGGCACGATCAGCGTGCTGACCTGCTCCGACCCGGAGCCGAAGGCGAACGTGCCGAACGCGACGAGACCGCTGCCGCGCTGCCGCACCTCGTCCTCGACGTGTGCCCGGGAGGCCAGCTCGGCCCACGCGTCCCGCGCCGCACGGAACCGGTCGGCTCCGCGGAACTCGAGACGCACGGCCTCGCCGATCCCGACGATGCCGTCGCCGTTGCGGAGCCACACGAGAGGGCGATGAGGGTCGGCGAGGGGGAGGAGCGCTCCGGCAGGGAACGGTTCCGTCGTCACCGACAGGGTTGACGCCGGCGCGGGAAGCACCTGATCAGCCTACGCCGGGCCCTCCCTGTCCCCGGCCCGAGGGCGCTCGGCGCCTCACCCTACAATTGACGCGTGAACCAGGCCGACCTCAGCAAGAGGGGCGCGGACGTCGCCGCGATGTTCGACAAGGTGTCGGGGCGCTACGACCGCACCAACACGGTCCTCTCCGTCGGCAACGACATGCTCTGGCGCGCGGCCACGACCCGGGCCGTCGCGCCGCGGGCGGGCGAGCGCATCCTCGATCTCGCCGCGGGGACGGGCACCTCGAGTGCTGCCCTGGCCCGGTCCGGAGCCGCGATCGTGGCGGCAGACTTCTCCGACGGGATGCTCGAGGTGGGTCGCCGGCGGCAGGCCGGGGTGCCGAACCTCGAATTCGTGCACGCGGATGCGCAGGAGCTGCCGTTCTCCGACCAGGAGTTCGACGCGGTCACGATGTCCTTCGGCCTGCGCAACGTGCAGGAGCCGCGGCGGGCGCTCGCCGAGCTGTTCCGCGTCACCAAGCCGGGCGGCCGCCTCGTCATCTGCGAGTTCTCGACGCCGCCGAACGGCCTGCTCCGCCGCGGCTACTCCCTC
>DASYJR010000097.1:0-12340 GCA_035996305.1 Amnibacterium sp.
GCTCGCGCAGGGCGACGACGTGGTGCCGATCCCGGGGACCCGGCGCATCGCGAACCTCGAGGAGAACGTCTCGGCCGTCGAGGTCGAGCTGACGCCTGAGGACCTGGCGCGGATCGACGAGGTCGCCCCGTCGGGGTCGGCCGCGGGCGAGCGCTACGCGCCGCAGGGCATGGCCTCCCTCAACCACTGACCGGGAGCACCCAGCAGGACGGTTCCAGTGCGGCAGGACGAGAACGGCGGATCCGTCCTGCCGCAGCGGCCTCGTCCTGCTGTCGTGCGTCCCGCCCGCGGCTACCGGGTCGTCGGCCGCCCCGGACGGCGGCCGAGGTGGGGTGAGGCGGGCTCGGCCTCATGGTCGGCGACGCCGCGGATCGCCGCCCGGAGCGCGTCGACCGCGTCGACCGTGGGCGCCCAGCCGAGCTCGGCGCGGGCCCGCTCGGTCGACAGCACGGGCACGCTCGTCGCGATGTCGAGCCAGCCGGGATCGAGGCGCACGAGGTGCAGGTGCCAGGCGAGCCACAGCGCGCCCCGCACCGGCGCGATCCGGATCGGCACCCACCGCGCGCCGAGCACCTCGGCGATCTCGGCGGGCCCCACGACGGGCTCCGCGGCGACGTTGAAGGCTCCGCCGGCTCGCCGGTCGACCGCGCGCCAGAAGGCGTCGCCGAGGTCGTCGACGTGCACCACCTGCGAGACGGCCCGCGGCGGCACGGGAAGGATCGGCAGCGGCACCCGGGTGAGCCACCGCACGGGCACGAGCGGGCCGACGAACAGCCGCACGAGGTCGGCGCCGGCGCGCGGGTTCATCACCAGGCCGGGGCGCATGCGCGTGAGCACGACGTCGGGGTGGTCGCGCTCGAAGGCGTCCATCATCCGCTCGATCCGGGCCTTGTGGCGGCCGTAGTGCGAGCTGGCGATGGAGCCGGTGGGCCACGACTCGTCGACGCGGCGGCGCTTCGGCCCCTGGCTGTACGCCCCGACCGACGAGGCGACGAGCACGTGCGGCACGCCCGCGGCGACGACGGCCTCCAGCACGTGCCGCAGGCCGCCGACGTTCGTCGCCGCGAGCACCCGCTCGTCGTGGTTCGGCTGCAGCAGCCAGGCGAGGCTGATCACGGCGTCCGCGCCGGAGAAGGCGAGCGTGAGGTCGCGCACGACGGAGTCGGCGGCGACGTCGATCGGGTGCCAGGAGACGCCGGCGTACGGCGCAGGCGCGTCCGCCCCCGGCACCCGCCGGGCGACGCCCACGATCTCCACCTCCGGCTCCCGCTGCAGCCGGCGCAGCACGCCGAGCCCCACGTTCCCGGTCGCTCCGACCACCACGACGCGCATCCGGCCCCTTCCCGTCCCGCTCACGCTACGAACGGTGGCAGCGCCGAGGCGCGCGGCGGCCGCTTTCCCACCGGATGCTCGGTCCCGGCGGGTGCGGGGGTCGGGATCGAGCCCTCAGCCGCGGTCGGCGTCCTGCAGCTCGCGCGGCTCGACGATCACGTCGACGAGGGCGCCGTTGCGCCACACCGTCATCTCGACGGGCACGCCGATCGCGCCCTCGACCATCAGCGCCTGCACCTCGGTGACGGTGTGCACGGGCCGACCGGCGAGCGCCACGACGACGTCGCCGCGCCGGAGGCCGGCCCGGTCGGCGGGGCTGCCGCCGATGACGTCGGCGACCTGCAGCCCGGTCGGCGAGCCGATGCGCGCGGCGAGGGCCGGCGCGAGCCGGATGCGGGCACCCGCGATGCCGAGCCACGCCCGCCGCACCCGGCCGTCGGCGAGCAGCCCGCGGACGATCTCGCGGGTCGTCGCGTTGATGGGCACCGCGAGTCCGAGCCCGATCCCGGCGACGGCGGTGTTCACGCCGACCATCCGCCCCGATCCGTCCGCGAGCGCCCCGCCGCTGTTGCCCGGGTTCAGCGCGGCGTCGGTCTGGATCACCTCGTCGACCACGCGGCCGCTGGTCGTCGGCAGCGACCGTCCGAGCGCCGAGACGATGCCGGCCGTCACGCTGCCGGCGAGCCCGAGGGGGTTGCCCATCGCCACCACGAGCTGCCCCACCCTCAGCTGGGCGGCGTCGCCGAGCTCGACGGGCGGGGGCACAGGCCCTCGGGCGCGCAGCACGGCGAGGTCGGAGAGCGCGTCCCGGCCGACGACGTCCACCTGCACCCTCGTGCCGTCCGGGAAGTCCGCCTCGGCGCTCGACGCGCCCGCGACGACGTGCGCGCTGGTGAGCAGCACCCCGCCGTCGGCGACCACCGTGGCGCTGCCCGACCCGCCGCCGCGCGCTGTGCGCACGGCGATGCTGGCGACACTCGGCAGCACCGCCTCGGCCACGCCGACCACGGTGCGAGAGTAGGCGTCGAGGAGCGATCCGTCGTCCATGGCAGCAGCATCCCTCCAGGCGGACGTCGTTCGGCGCGGGTTCGCTGCCGGCGGACCTGGGATGCTGGCGCCATGGACCTCGCCCGCAAGCTGCAGCTCGCCCCGGGACAGCGCCTCGCCGTCCTCGGCGCCCCGGCGGACGCCGACGTCGCGGGCCTGCCGGTGGATCCGTCCGGCACCGCCGTGCTCGCCTTCGTGCGGATGCAGGCCGACCTGGACGGCCCGGAGGCCTCGGCCGCGCTGACGGCCGCCCGCGAGGACCGCCTCGGCTGGATCGCGTACCCGAAGGGCGGCGCGCTCGGCACCGATCTCGATCGCGACCGGCTCGCCGCGGCGGGAAGGCAGCGGGGCGCGCGGCCGGTCCGCCAGGTGGCGATCGACGGCGTCTGGTCGGCACTCCGGTTCCGGCCCGCCTGATCCCCCGTAACCGGGCGTCACCCTGGTCCCACGGGCAGCGCCCGTCGCTCTACTCTGGCCTCACGTCCGGCGTGCCCGGGCGGTCAGCGACAGCCGAGCCCGGCACCCGCTGCGGATGCGCACGCCCGTGCGCCGTCCGTGTGGCGTGTTCCGGAAGGAGGTCGAGCGACATGCCGGTGCCGCGTGTGCCCCACTCGTTCGAGCTCTATCCGCCCCGCACCCCCGCGGCGGCCGCCGCGCTGCCGGCCAGCCTCGACGCGCTCGCCGCCACGGGCCCCGCCTGGTTCTCGGTCACCTTCGGTGCGGGCGGTTCCTCGGGGGAGGCCTCGTTCGATCTCGTCCGGCAGGTCCGGGACCGCACCGGGGTCGACGTGATGGCGCACCTCACCTGCGCCGGCTCGTCGCACGCCACCGCGACCGCACTCGTGCGCCGGTTCCTCGACGACGGCGTGCACCGCTTCCTCGCGGTGCGCGGCGACCGGCGCGACGACGCCGCCCCCACGGACCTGCGCTCGGCCGCGGAGCTCGTGCAGCTCATCCACCGCGTGCAGGCCGAGCGGGAGCCGTGGGCCCTGCATCCGCTGCCCGGCTTCCCCGGCGTGCAGGCGATCGGCGACGATCGGCCGCGTACCGAGGTCGCGGTGGCCGCGTTCGTCAACGGGCATCCGGACGCGCGGTCCCGCACCGACCACCTCGACGCCCTGCTCGCGAAGCAGGTGGCGGGCGCCGAGCTCGCGATCACGCAGCTGTTCTTCCACCCCGAGGACTACGTCGCGTTCGTGGAGCGGGCCCGCCGGTGGGGCGTCACGATCCCGATCGTGCCCGGCGTGCTGCCGGTGACGAGCCCGGCCCGGCTGCGGCGTGTGCTCGAGCTCTCCGGCGAGGACGAGCCGCGCGACCTGGCCATCGCCCTCGAGATCGAGCCGACCGCCGAGGGGCAGCGCGAGATCGGCGTCGCCCATGCGACCGCCTTCGCGGAGGCGCTGCTCGCCGCCGGCGCGCCCGCGCTGCACCTCTACACCTTCAACCAGTCCGACGCCGTGCTCGAGGTGCTGCGCCGCCTCGGGCTCGTCCACACCAAGGAGCCCGCATGACCGACTTCCCCGCCGCCACGATCCTCGGGTACCCGCGCATCGGCCGACGCCGAGAGCTGAAGCGGGCCGTGGAGGCCTACTGGGCCGGGCGGATCGACGCCGCCGCCCTCGAGGCCGCCGCCGCCGGATCCCGCCGCGCCGTCCGCAACCGGCTCGCCGAGCTCGGGCTCGGCCGGGACGACTCGGCCATCCCCGAGTCGTTCAGCTACTACGACCTCGTGCTCGACACCGCGCTCGCGGTCGGCGCCGTGCCCGCGCGGTTCGGGGACGCGGGCGCCCCCGGGTCCCTCGACGTGCTCTTCACGCTCGCCCGCGGATCCGCCGCCCAGCCGCCGCTCGAGATGACGAAGTGGTTCGACTCGAACTACCACTACCTGGTGCCCGAGATCGACGAGGCCACCCCGTTCCGGGCCGATCCCGGGCGGCTGGTCGAGCTCCTGCGGGAGGCCGCGGCCGACGGCTTCCGCACCCGCCCCGTGCTCGTCGGGCCCGTCACGCTCCTCGCGCTCGCGAAGCCGGCGGCCGGTGCGGCGGCCGGCTTCACGCCCCTCGACCGGCTCGAGGACCTGCTGCCGGCCTACGTCGACCTGCTCGCCGCCCTGCGCGCCGCGGGGGCGGAGTGGGTGCAGCTCGACGAGCCCGCGCTCGTCTCGGAGAGCCTCGCCGCGACGCCGGACGACCTCGCCGCCGCGGCCGACCGCGCCTACGCCGTGCTGGGCGAGGCCGAGCGGCGCCCCGCGATCCTCGTCGCCGTGACCTGGGGTCCGCTCGACCGGGCGCTGCCGGCGCTCGCCGCCTCCACGGTCGAGGCGATCGCCATCGACCTCGTGCGGGGCGCCGTGCCGACGGACCTCGATCCGGCCGTCCGTGACGGACTGGCCGCGAAGGTCCTCGTCGCCGGCGTCGTGGACGGCCGCAACGTGTGGCGCACGGATCTCGGCGCCGCGGTCCGCGCGCTGGAGCAGGTCGCGCCGCTCGCAGCCCGGGTCGCGGTGAGCACCGCGACGTCGCTGCTGCACGTGCCGCACGACGCCGCGGACGAGACGCAGCTGGCGCCGGAGCTGCTCGAACGGCTCGCCTTCGCCGACCAGAAGGTCGGCGAGGTCGTCACGCTCGCGCGCGCCGTCGGGGGCGGCCCCGCGGCGATCGCCGACGAGCTGGCGGAGTCCGACCGCCTCCGGTCGGAGTGGGCGCGCGTCCCGGGCGTCCGGGTTCCGGAGGTGCGGCACCGTCTCGCCACGGTGGGTCCGGACGACCGGGTCCGCACCCCGTACGCCGACCGGCTCGCGGCGCAGGCGGGGCTCGGCCTGCCGGCGCTGCCGACGACGACCATCGGCTCCTTCCCCCAGACCGACGACATCCGCCGCGCCCGCAGCCGCTTCGTGCGCGGCGAGCTCGACGAGGCCGGCTACGAGGCCGCGATGCGCGACGAGATCGCCCGCGTCATCGCCCTGCAGGAGGAGCTGGGCCTGGACGTGCTCGTGCACGGCGAGGCGGAGCGCAACGACATGGTGCAGTACTTCGCGGAGGCCCTGGACGGCTTCGCGACGACCGAGCACGGCTGGGTGCAGTCGTACGGGTCGCGCTGCACCCGTCCGTCGATCCTCTGGGGCGACGTGTCGCGGCCGGCGCCGATCACCGTGCGCTGGTCGGCGTTCGCCCAGAGCCGAACCGCCCGGCCGCTGAAGGGGATGCTGACGGGGCCGGTCACGATCCTCGCCTGGTCGTTCGTGCGCGACGACCAGCCGCTCGGCGACACCGCCGACCAGGTGGCGCTCGCGCTCCGTGACGAGATCGCGGACCTCGAGGCGGCGGGCATCCGCGTCGTGCAGGTGGACGAGCCCGCGCTGCGGGAGCTGCTGCCGCTGCAGCGGGCGGCGCAGCCGTCGTACCTCGCGTGGTCGGTCGGCGCGTTCCGCCTCGCGACCGCCCGGGCGGCCGCGGCGACCCAGGTGCACACGCACCTCTGCTACTCCGAGTTCGGTCAGATCATCGACGCGATCGACGCGCTCGACGCCGACGTGACGAGCATCGAGGCGGCGCGCAGCCGGATGGAGGTCGTCGCCGACATCGCGGCGGCCCATTTCCGGCGGGGCATCGGCCCCGGCGCGTGGGACATCCACTCGCCGCGCGTGCCGAGCGTCGACGAGCTGACGGGCCTGCTCGAGATCGCGCTCGAGGGGGTGCCGGCCGACCGCCTGTGGGTGAACCCGGACTGCGGGCTGAAGACCCGCGGCTACGAGGAGACCGTGGCGACGCTGACCAACCTCGTCGCCGCGGCGCGGGCCGTTCGAGCGCGGGTCGAGGTGGGCGTCTGACGCCTCGTGGTCGCGGTGGCCGACCGGGCGGGATGCTAACCTTGTCGGCGCACTGGGGCCCTTGGCGCAGTTGGTAGCGCGTCTCGTTCGCAATGAGAAGGTCAGGGGTTCGAATCCCCTAGGGTCCACAGCTGCAGATGGGCCGTCCCGCACGGGGCGGCCCTTCTGCATCCCCGGCGCCGTAGCGACAACCCAGCGCGCTGCGTTGTCCGCACGAGGCTGAGACCCCGCGCCGCACCCACGAGGTGCCCACCGCCGCCGCCCTAGGGTGACGCCATGGACGCCCGCTTCCGCATCCCGCTCTCGCCCGTGGCGCATCCGGAGGCGGTCGTGCAGGGCGACCGGTGGCGCTTCACCGTGCTCACCGAAGGGCTCGTGCGGATCGAGTGGGCCCCGGAAGGGGTCTTCGAGGACCACCCCTCCACCTTCGCGCTCCATCGCGACCTGCCCGTACCGGACTTCGACGTCGTCGAGAGCGACGCGGTGGTCGAGATCCTCACCGAGAAGCTCCACCTCACGTACGACCGCGGGCCGTTCACCCCCGCCGGTCTCACGGTGCAGGCGCGTGGCGCGCTCACCAGCTGGCACAGCCTGTGGCGCTTCGGGGACCCCGACAACAGCCTGGGCGGCACCGCCCGCACGCTCGACATGGCCGACGGGCGCATCCCCCTCGAGCCCGGCGTGATCGCGGCCGGCGGCGTCACCGCCCTCGACGACTCCGGCTCATCCCTGTTCACGGACGACGGCTGGGTGGCACAGCGGCCGGCCGGCCGGCTGGACCTCTACGTGTTCGCCTACGGCCACGACTACGGGGGCGCCCTGCGTGCGCTCTACGCGGTGTCCGGACCGCAGCCGGTGCTCCCCCGCTGGACGCTCGGCAACTGGTGGAGCCGCTACCACCGCTACTCCGCCGCGGAGTACCACGACCTGCTCGACCGGTTCGAGCGGGAGCGGATCCGCTTCAGCGTCGCCGTCCTCGACATGGACTGGCACCGCGTCGAGTCCGTCCCCACCGAGTTCGGCAGCGGCTGGACCGGCTACTCGTGGGAGCGCGAGCTGTTCCCCGACCCGGCCGCCTTCCTCGCCGAGCTGCACGACCGCGGCCTGAAGGTGACGTTGAACGTGCATCCGGCGGACGGCGTGCGCGCCTTCGAGGACGCCTACCCGGAGATGGCCGCCGCGCTCGGCCGCGACGCGGCCCGCGCGCTGCCGATCGCGTTCGACATCACCGACCCGGCCTTCCTCGAGGCGTACTTCGACGTGCTCCACCACCGGCTCGAGGACGAGGGCGTCGACTTCTGGTGGATCGACTGGCAGCAGGGCCCCTACTCACGGATCCCCGGCATCGATCCGCTCTGGATGCTGAACCACTACCACTTCCTCGACGCGGGCCGCCACGACCGCCGTCCGCTCACCTTCTCCCGGTACGCGGGGCCCGGCAGCCACCGCTACCCCGTCGGCTTCTCGGGCGACACGATCATCAGCTGGGCGTCGCTCGACTTCCAGCCGGAGTTCACCGCCACCGCCTCGAACATCGGGTACGGGTGGTGGAGCCACGACGTCGGCGGTCACCTCTGGGGCGCCCGCGACGACGAGCTCACGGCGCGCTGGGTGCAGCTCGGCGTCTGGTCGCCGATCCTCCGGCTGCACTCCTCGAACAACCCGTTCCTCGCCAAGGAGCCGTGGATGTTCCCGGAGGAGACCCGTGCCGCGATCGACGAGGCCCTCCGCCTCCGAGTGCGGCTCGTGCCCTACCTGCACACGATGAACCACCGGGCCGCCGTCGAGGGCGTGCCGCTCGTGCTGCCGATGTACCACCTCGCGCCCGACGAGCCGGCGGCCTACGAGGTGCCGAACGAGTTCGCGTTCGGCAGCGAGCTCGTCGTCGCGCCGATCACCGCGCCGCGGGATCCGGTGACGCTGCTCGGCTCCGCGTCCGCGTGGCTGCCGCCGGGCCTCTGGACGGACATCTCCAGCGGCGTCGTGCTCGAGGGCGGTCGCACCGTGCGGCTGCATCGGGACGGCTCCTCCGTTCCAGCGCTGCTGCGGGCCGGCGGCATCCTGCCCCTCGCCGCGGAGCACGAGACCGACGCGACCCGCAACCCGGCCCACCTCGAGGTGCTGGTCGCGCCGGGCGCGGACGGCGCGTTCGTGCTCGTGGAGGACGACGACACCGGCACGACACCGGAGACCATCCCGACGGTCCGCACGCGGATGCGGTGGGAGCAGGCGACCGGCACCCTCACGGTCGAGGCCGCCGACGGACCGGCCGGCATCGTGCCGGCGACCCGCACCTGGACCGTGACGCTGCTCGGGCTCGAGCCGGACGTCGCCGTCACCGCCGACGGGCACACCGTTCCCGTCGCCGCCGCATCCGGCCGTGTGTCGGTGACCCTCACCGCGGACACGAGCGGGCCGGTGGTGGTGTCGGTCGGCGCGGATCCGCGGCCCCACACGGTCGACGTGCCGGCACGCATGTTCGCCCTGCTGAACGCGGCGCAGTACCCGTACGAGGCGAAGGCCGCCGTCTGGCGCACGGTCGGAGCGGACCGCAGCGCGGCCGACCGCCTCGTCGAGCTGCAGGCGATGGACGTGCCGACGAGCCTGCTGGAGGCGATCGGCGAGCTGCTGACCGCCCGCTGAAGCGCAGACTTGCCACTATTTGCCCTCATGGGGCCCGGATGAGGGCAGAAAGCGGCAAGTCCGCGTGAGGTCAGCCGGCGCGGCGGCGGCGCAGCACCGCGTCGAGGTCGGTGAGCACCGGTCCGCTCTCGGCGACGATGCCCATCGCGGCGAGCGCCGTCTGCGGCCTGCGCGGCTCGAGCACGGCGACCTCGGGGGCGGATGACGCGGCGCGCAGTGCCTCGTCGGACCGGGCGGCGGCCGCATCGAGCGACGCGGCCAGCGCGACGGCGTCGTGGCCGGGCTCGGTCGCCTCGTCCTTCTCCAGGTAGAGCGGCTTCGGCAGGGGCACCGGCGTCCAGGTGGGCCTCCCCTGCTCCGTGCGCTGCCAGTCGGTGAAGCTGCGGGGCGCGTCCGGCACGACGACCGCGTGGTCGACGGCCTCGACCGCGCGATGCGCGGCGGCGACCGTCGCCGCGCGCTGCAGCAGGGCCAGCCCTGCGAAGACCCCGATGGCGCCACCGACGACGGGCACCCAGTTGGCGGCCTGCAGCACCTGCTCCACCCCGAATCCGGCGAGCGCGAGCGAGAGCACGAGGATGCCGGCGGCGAGCACCCGCGACCGCCGGAGCCGCATCGCGGCGAGCGCCGACACGGCCTGCGCCCGTTGCCGCGGCTCCCTCGGCTGGCGGCTGCGCCGGGCGAGGGTCCGCTGCGCCGCCGTCTCGCGCGGCCGGGCGACGCTCTCCGCCTGCCGTGCGGAGTCGCGCAGCGCGCGGTGCTGCTCGGCGATGCTGCGCGCCGACACCTCGGCGCGCACCTCCTCCGGCACCTCGGCCGTCTCGGCGAGGATCCGGAGCGTCTGCTGCAGCCGCACGGCCGTGCGCTCGGTCGTCAGGTACTGCCGACGGCGCAGCCAGGTGGGCGTGAGGTACAGCAGCCAGAGCACGGCCGCGAAGGCGATGATCGCCCCGCCACCGAATCCGCCCGCCATATCACGAACGCTAGGGTCCGGCCGGGCGCCGGAGTGGGAGCGCATGATGGCGTGTCGCGGACGGCGACACACCGGGGGCGCCCCGCCCCAATCCGGGTGGGGTCAGGGGAACGGCGTCCTGGCGAGCTCCTGGTCGGCCTCGGGCACCGCCGCGGCGTCGGGCGGCACCGAGCCTTCGCGCCAGCGGCGCAGCACACCGCCGGGCACCTCCTCGGCCACGAGCGCGAAGCAGAAGTGGTCGCGCCAGTCGCCGTTGATGTGGATGTAGCGCCGCTTCAGCCCCTCGTACCGGAACCCCAGCTTCTGCACGACGCGCAGCGACTTCGCGTTCTCGGGCCGGATGCAGATCTCCATCCGGTGCAGGCCGAGCGCCTGGAAGCAGTGGTCCGTCGCGAGCGCCACGGCGACGGGCGTCGCGTTGCGGCCCGCGAACCGCTGGGCGATCCAGTAGCCGATCGTGGCGGACGACAGCGAACCGTACGAGATCGACGTGACGTTCAGCTGCCCCGCGAGCTCGCCGTCGACCTCGATGACGAACGGCAGCCCCTGCCCGTTGCGGGCGTTCTGCTGCAGGGCGCGGATGCTGCCTCGGGTGTCGAAGCCGATCGAGCCGCGCGGGCTCGTCGCCTCCCACTCGCGCATCCAGGAGCGGCCTTCCACGAGCTCGCGCTCCACGGCACGGGCGTCGCGCAGACGGATCGGTCGGATGCCGACGGATCCGCTCGTCAGCGTCGGGATCGGCATCGGTTCGGTCGCGCTCAGTCCAGATTGGCGGCGAACTGCTTCAACCAGGGCCGCAGCTCGGGTCCGAGGTCCTCCCGCTCGGTCGCGAGCTGCAGGATCGCCTTGATGTAGTCGATCTTGTCGCCCGTGTCGTAGCGACGGCCGCGGAAGACGACGCCGTACACGCCGCCCGTCCACTCGGGGGCGCCGGCCATCTTCTGCAGCGCGTCGGTGAGCTGGATCTCGCCGCCCTTGCCCGGTCCGGTGTGCTCGAGCACGTCGAAGACCTCGGGCCGCAGCACGTACCGGCCGATGATCGCGAGGTTCGACGGGGCGTTCTCCTTCGAGGGCTTCTCGACGAGGCCCGTGATGCGCACCACGTCCTCCTCCTCGGTCGGCTCCACCTTCGCGGCGCCGTAGAGATGGATCTGCTCGGGGTCGACCTCGAGGAGCGCGACGATCGAGGCGCGGCGGCGCTGCTGCTCCTCGATCATCCGCTTCAGCAGCGGGTCGCGCTGGTCGATGAGGTCGTCGCCGAGCAGCACCGCGAACGGTTCGTGGCCCACGTGCATGCGGGCCTGCAGCACCGCGTGCCCGAGGCCGTGCGGGTCGCCCTGCCGGAAGTAGTGGATGTCGGCGATGTTCGTCGACTCGTGCACGCGCTGCAGCTTGGCGTGGTCGCCCTTGCGCTCGAGCGTCGCCTCGAGCTCGTACACGCGGTCGAAGTGGTTCTCGAGCGCGTACTTGTTGCGGCCCGTCACCATGAGCACGTCGTGCAGGCCGGCGGCGACCGCCTCCTCGACCACGTACTGGATCGCCGGCTTGTCGACGACCGGCAGCATCTCCTTCGGCATCGCCTTCGTCGCGGGTAGGAAGCGGGTACCGAGACCGGCGGCCGGGATGACCGCTTTCGTGATCATGTGGGCCATGTCGGTAAGGGTATCGGAGGGGAGTTTCTAGGATCAGGGTCATGGGCGCCGATCCGACCCACCAGAAGAGGGCCTTGCGTGCCGAGTTGCGGGAGCGCAGGCGCATCCGCACGGCCTCGGAGCGGAAGGCGGCGACCGACGGCTTCACCGCCCGGCTCACCGAGCTCACGCAGCGGCTGGGTGCGAGGTCGGTGTCCTGCTACCTGTCGGCGGCGGACGAGCCGAACACCCGTCCCTACGTGAACTGGGCGCGGGACAACGGCATCCGGGTGCTGTTCCCGATCAGCCGGGAGGACGGGCTCCTCGACTGGACGACTGCCACCCCCGGCGAGGAGGAGTACATCGGCCTCTACGGGATGCCCGAACCCGTCGGCGAGCCCCTCGGTCCGATCGCGATCAACGACGTGGATCTGATCATCGTGCCGGCCGCCGCGATCGACCGGGGCGGGATGCGACTCGGCTGGGGACGCGGCTACTACGACAAGACGCTCGGCTCCATGGAGCAGTGCCCGCCCGTCTACGGGGTAGTCTTCGACTCCGAATTCGTGGACGAGGTGCCCAGAGAGCGCCATGACCAGGCGCTCGACGGTGTGATCACCCCCACGAGGACCGTTGAGTTCGCCACGCGCTCGCCCCGCCGACGGAGGATCTGACCTTCATGCCCGTGTATGCATACAAGTGCCGCGACTGCGGGACGCCCCTCGAGGCGCACCAGGAGTTCAGCGACGCCCCCCTCACCGTCTGCCCGACCTGCGGCGGCACGCTGCGCAAGCAGTACGGCTCAGTCGGGGTCACGTTCAACGGGTCGGGCTTCTACCGCACGGACTCGCGGGCCGGGGAGAAGAAGGCGGCCGACGCCGGCGC
>DASYJR010000098.1:0-10026 GCA_035996305.1 Amnibacterium sp.
GGACCCGCGGCTCAGGCGGCGACGACTCGCCGACGTGGCTGCTCCTTCCGGTCTGCGCGGCACCCCGCCGCGCGCCGACACGGGAGGTCGCGCCCCTTGGCGGGACACCTGCGCGGGATGGGCGCCAGCTGGCCGTCAGGAGGCCAGGTAGGCCTCGAGCGCCTCGACCTGGTCGCGTGCGGTGAAGCCGGCCGCGGACAGCCGGCCGAGGTCGAGCACCGAGTTGAGCGGCCGCGGTGCCGCCTGCTTGCCGGCGAAGTACTCGGCGGTGGAGACGCCGGACACCCGGGCCGGATCGTGGCCCGTCAGCCGGAACACGTCCCTCGCGATGTCCGCCCAGCTGAGCGGCGCGCCCGTGTTCGTGAGGTTCCAGACCCCGGACGGCGCATCCGTCGCGAGCAGGTGGGCGATGCCGGCGGCGATGTCCTCGGCGAACGAGAGGCGGCCGATCTGGTCGTCGACGACCGACGGGTCGATCCCGCGCTCGGCGAGCGACGCCATCGTCCGCACGAAGTTCGATCCGTCGCCGATCACCCAGCTCGTGCGCACGATGTGGTGCCGCGGCACGGTGGCCACGATCGCGTCGCCCGCCGCCTTCGTCTGCCCGTAGACGCCGAGCGGGGCGAACGGCTCGTCCTCGGCGTGCACGGCGCGCGTGCCGTCGAAGACGTAGTCGCTCGAGACGTGCACGAGCGTGATGCCGTTCGCGGTCGCGACCTTCGCGAGCTCCGCGACGGCGGTGACGTTGGCGGCCCAGGCCGCCCGCCGGCCCTCCTCCGACTCGGCGGCGTCCACCGCGGTGTACGCCGCGGCGTTCACGATCGCGCCGTAGTCGTGCCAGTGCCGGGACGCGTACACCGCAGGATCCGTGAGGTCGAACGTGGACCGGTCCGCGAACTCCGCATCGGGGATGGCCTCGCGCAGCGCCCGCCCGAGCTGCCCGTTCGCGCCGAGCACGAGCGTGCGGCGGGGCGCCATCGGCGTGACGTCGGCGAGACGGGGGTGCGCCTCGTCCTTCGCGGAGATCTCCACCGAGTCGAGCGGGATCGGCCAGGGGATGGCGACCGTCTCGTCCGCGAGATTGAGGAACGTGTAGCGCGCCTCCGGCGACCAGTGGTCGTTCACGAGGTACGTGTACGCGGTGTCGGGTTCGAGGGTCTGGTAGGCGTTGCCGACGCCGCGCGGCACGAAGATCGCCCGTGACGCATCGAGCTCCGCGGTGAAGACGGCGCCGAAGGTGGGCCCGTCCCGCAGGTCGACCCATGCGCCGAAGATGCGCCCGGTGGCGACGGAGACGTACTTGTCCCACGGTTCCGCGTGGATGCCGCGGGTCGTGCCGACGGCGTCGTTGAAGGAGATGTTGTTCTGGACGGGCCCGAAGTCGGGCAGGCCCAGCGGCAGCTGCTTCGCGCGCTGCCAGTTCTCCTTGAACCAGCCGCGGTTGTCCCCGGGCACGGGCAGGTCGAACAGCAGCAGCCCGGGGATGGGCGTGCCGGTCGCGCGGAGCGCCCTGGTGTGATCGACGGGCATCAGGCCTGGCCCTGTTCGCGGTAGCGCGCCTCCGCCGCCGCCTTCTGCGGGCGCCACCAGTCCTCGTGCTCCCGGTACCAGTCGATGGTGGCGGCGAGGCCGGCGGGGAAGTCGGCGTACTGCGGGCGCCAGCCGAGCTCGGTGCGCAGCTTCGTCGAGTCGATCGCGTACCGCAGGTCGTGGCCCGCGCGGTCCTGCACGTGGTCGTACGCATCGGCCGGGCGCCCCATCAGCGTGAGGATCGTCTCCACGACCGCCTTGTTGTCCTGCTCGCCGTCCGCGCCGATGAGGTACGTCTCGCCGATCGCGCCCTGCTCGAGGATGGTGAGCACCGCGCTGGAGTGGTCGTTCGCGTGGATCCAGTCGCGCACGTTCAGGCCGGCGCCGTAGAGCTTCGGCCGCACGCCGTCGAGCACGTTCGTGATCTGTCGCGGGATGAACTTCTCGACGTGCTGGTAGGGCCCGTAGTTGTTCGAGCAGTTCGAGATCGTCGCCAGCAGCCCGAAGGAGCGCACCCAGGCGCGCACGAGCAGGTCGGAGCCGGCCTTCGTCGACGAGTACGGCGACGACGGGTTGTACGGCGTCTGCTCGGTGAAGCGGTGCGGGTCGTCGAGCTCGAGGTCGCCGTACACCTCGTCGGTCGAGATGTGGTGGAAGCGGGTGCCGTGCCGCCTCGCCGCCTCGATCAGCGTGTAGGTGCCGACGATGTTCGTGTCGAGGAACGGCCGCGGATCGTGCAGCGAATTGTCGTTGTGGGACTCGGCCGCGAAATGCACCACCGCGTCGACGTCGCCCATCAGGCGGTCGACGAGCGGCGCGTCGGCGATGTCCCCGACGACGAGTGCGAACCGGTCCTCGGGCAGCCCGGCGACCGACGCCCGGTTGCCGGCGTACGTGAGGGCGTCGAGCACGGTGACGGTGTGCTCGGAGTGATCGAGGACGTAGCGGACGAAGTTCGAGCCGATGAACCCGGCGCCGCCGGTGACGAGCAGCCTCATCCGAGCGTGCCCCTTTCGAGCAGGGTGAGCAGGTACTGGCCGTACCCGGACTTCGTGAGCTTCTCGGCGCGCTCGCGCAGGCCGTCGTCGTCGAGGAAACCGAGGCGCCACGCGACCTCCTCGGGCGCGCCGATCTTGAGGCCCTGCCGGTGCTCGATCGTGCGCACGTACTCGCCCGCATCGTGCAGCGAGTCGTGGGTGCCGGTGTCGAGCCACGCGGTGCCGCGGCGCATCACCTCGACCTGGAGGCGCCCCGCCTCGAGGTAGGCACGGTTCACGTCGGTGATCTCGTACTCCCCGCGGGCGGACGGCTTCAGGTCCTTCGCGATCTGCACGACGTCCTCGTCGTAGAAGTAGAGGCCCGGCACGGCGTAGTTCGACTTCGGGTGCGCGGGCTTCTCCTCGAGGGAGACCGCCTTGCCGTCCGCGTCGAACTCGACGACGCCGTAGGCCTGCGGCTCGGCGACCCAGTAGGCGAAGATCGCGCCCCCGTCGACGTCGGAGTAGCGGCGCAGCTGGGTGCCGAACCCGTCGCCGTAGAAGATGTTGTCGCCCAGCACGAGCGCGGCCTTCTCGCCGCCGAGGAAGTCCGCGCCGATGACGAACGCCTGCGCGAGGCCGTTCGGCTCCTGCTGCACGGCGAACGTGATCGAGATGCCGAACTGGCTGCCGTCGCCGAGCAGGCGCTGGAACTGCTCCACGTCGTGCGGGGTCGTGATCACCAGCACGTCCCGGATCCCGGCCAGCATCAGCGTGGTGAGCGGGTAGTAGATCATCGGCTTGTCGTAGACGGGTACGAGCTGCTTCGAGATCGCCATGGTGATCGGATGGAGGCGGGTACCGGATCCGCCGGCCAGGATGATTCCTCGCATCCACATGACTATGCCCGAATTCTCCTGACGGGGTCCGGGCGGACCCGTACGATCGTCCGCCATGACCCGAGCAACGCTCGCCGGGGCGTTCCGGGTTCGGGTCGTCGCCGTGCTGATCCTGCTGTACGTCGCGTTCGTCCTGCTGGTGACGCTCTGGCCGACGACGGTCGACAAGCCGATCTACCCCTACCTGCTGAAGTTCATCGCGGCCCTCCACCAGCACGGGGTGCCGGGCTTCGTCGACTACGCCTTCATCGAGTTCTCCGCGAACGTGCTGTTCTTCGTGCCGGTCGGGTTCCTCGGCGGTCTGCTGATGCCCTACCGCCGGCAGTGGCTCGCGGTCGTGCTCGGCGCCGGCCTGTCCGGTGCGATCGAGCTGTCGCAGAAGCTGTTCCTGACCGGTCGCGTGGGCAGCATCGGGGACCTGGTGGCGAACACGTCCGGCGCCCTCGCCGGATGCGTCGTCGCCGCCCTCGTGCGGGCGGCGATCAAGCACCGCGACCAGCTCGTCATCCAGGACCTGCTGGCCGGGCGGATCGCCGAGGACGGGCTGCCGAGCCGGGAGCCCGCCGCCGCTCACCCCTGATTCCGCCGGCCCGGCACCGGTTGTAACGGTCTAACGGCGCGCCGCGCCTCCGAAGGCCCCGACGGCTTGATACCCCTGTTCGAGGGGAGTTCACAGCACGTCGAGAGATGGGGGCGGTATGTCGGCGATCAGGGGTGCGACGACGAGGGTCGACGGCCGCGCCGCTCCGCGTCCGCTCCGGCGGCTGGGGCAGCCGCCGGTCGGTGCGGCGATCAAACGGGCGAAGCCCACGTGGGAGAAGCCCTACCAGCGGCGGATCGTGCTGACGGACACGCTGATCCTCGTGGGCACCCTGGCCGGCACGCAGGCGGTGTGGATCGGCATCGACTCCCACACGCTCATCTCGGCGCCGAAGCACGGCGTCAGCCAGGTGCCCTACTGGGCCGCATCGCTCGTGCTGCTGATCGGGTGGCTGGTGGTCCTGAAGGCGATCGGCTCCCGCAGCCCCCGGGTCATCGGTTCGGGCTTCGCCGAGTACGCGCGCGTCGCGGACGGCAGCTTCCGGCTCTTCGGCCTCGTCGGCATCACCTCGTTGCTGCTGCAGTTCCTGCCGGCGCGCGGCTACGTCATCACGGCGTTCCCCGTCGGGGTGCTGCTGCTCGTCGCGTCGCGGTGGGCCTGGCGCCAATGGCTGCGCGCGCAGCGCCGCAAGGGGCGCTACCTCATCCGCATCCTGCTCGTCGGCTCGCCGTCGTCGGTCGAGCACCTCCATCAGGAGTTCTCCCGCCGGACGTACCTCGGCTTCGAAATGGTCGGCGCATGCCTCCCCGCCGGGTCACGAGGCGCCGTGCCCGTGCCGCGCCTCGGCTCCTTCGAGGACGTGGCGGACCTCGCGCGTCGCGAGCGGGTGCACGCGGTCACGCTCGCCGGATCGGAGGACCTGCCGCCCGCCGAGGTCCGCCGGATGGGCTGGAGCCTGGAGTCCACCGGTGTCGACCTCATGGTCGCCCCCGCGATCACCGAGGTCGCGGGCACCCGAATCCACACCCGCCCGGTGCCCGGCCTCCCGCTCATGTATGTGGAGTCGCCGTCGTACGAGGGCGGCAAGAAGTTCGCCAAGAGCCTGCTCGACTTCGGCATCGCCTGGGTCGCGCTCCTGTTCCTCTGGCCGCTCATGCTCGGCACGGCGGTCGCGGTGAAGCTCTCGTCGCCCGGCCCGATCTTCTTCCGCCAGCAACGCATCGGACTCAACGGCAAGGCGTTCGGCGTCATCAAGTTCCGCTCCATGCGCGTCGGCGCCGACGGCGAGCTCGCCGAGCTCCTGGCCGCGCAGGGCACCGACGGCACCCCGCTGTTCAAGGTCGACGACGACCCCCGCATCACCCCGGTCGGGCGCTTCATCCGCAAGTACTCGCTCGACGAGCTGCCCCAGCTGATCAACGTGATCCGGGGCGAGATGAGCCTGGTCGGACCGCGCCCGCAGCGCGCGGAGGAGGTGGCCCTCTACGACAACGCGGCCGGCCGGCGCCTGCTCGTCAAGCCCGGGCTCACCGGCCTCTGGCAGGTGAGCGGCCGCAGCAACCTGTCGTGGGAGGACACGATCCGGATGGACCTGTACTACGCGGAGAACTGGTCCTTCCTCGACGACTTCGTCATCCTGCTGTGGACGGTCCGCACGGTGCTGCAGTCGAAGGGGGCCCGCTGACGGGGCTGCCGGCGACGCTCCGCCGCCGCCCGGACGGCCGAGGCGCCGCGCCCACCTCGTAGAGGCCGAGCAGGGCGGCGCGCTGCGCCTCCGCGGTGTCGCCGGACAGCGCGCGCTGCCAGGCGCCGACGTTCTCGGCCGGACGCTGCAGCGCGGCTCGGATCAGCCCTGCGGCCGCGGCCGAGTCGTGGAAGAGCCACTCCCGAGGCATCCCCTGGAACGCGGCGATGTCGCGGGCGACCACCGGCACGCCCGCCGCGACCGCCTCGAGCACGGCGAGCGGGAACCCCTCCCACGCAGCCGTGTGCACGTAGACCCCGGCGGCCGCGAGGCGCTCCGCGACCTCGGCCGTGGGGATCCACCCGGACACGGTCACGCCGCGCTCCTCCAGGCGGACCTTGAGTGCCGGGTCGCCGTCGCCGATCCACTCGGCGGTGATGGCGGGATCGGCCGCCCGCAGGGCCGTCACGACGTCGGCGAAGGCCGCCGGGTCCTTCTGTGGGCCGAGGCGCCCGGTGCTCACCACGGCTGCGGTGCGCGCCGGAGCACCCGCGGGCGCGACGGCCCGCGGAGTGTTGGGGACGAACCGGGCGCGGCGGCCCCCCGGCATCCTGCTCGCCAGCGTCCGCTCGAAGCGTGAGCAGGCCGCGATCGCGGTCGTGTTCGCGGCGAGGGCGTACTCGGCGGCCGCGATCGCGACCCGCGTGAGCGGAGGCAGATCGCGCCTCAGGAACGCGAAGCAGTGCGGCGAGTAGACGATCCTGGTCCGCGCGGAGGCGCGGACCGCCAGGCGCACGTAGACGCCGGCGAGGCTCGAATGCGCGTGGACGACGTCGGGCCGGACCTCCGCGATCCGCCGTCGGACGGCGCGGATCCGCGCGGCCGTGCCGTCCGGCAGCGCTGCGACCGACTGGAAGCGGTCGCTCAGCTCCTCGTCGTGGAACTCGCCCTCGCGGTGCGCGCGGAGGAGGTGGTGCGAGCACTCGGGCACGGCGTCGACGAACTCCTGCATCGCGTTCGCGGACCCGCCTCCGAAGGATTCGATCACGTGCAGCACGCGCGGACCGCCGGTCGCCGCGGTCGTCGGCCCGAGCTCCATGCCGACGACAGTAAGCACGCCGGAGGCCGTGCAGGGGCTGCCGCGCGGCGGTTGAGAGACTGTCGAGGTGAGCTTGCTGATCGACCTCCCGGCCAACGTGCGGGCCGGTCTCCCCACCGCCGAGGCGCGTCCGACGGTGCCGCGGATCCTCGCCACGATGGCGACCGCCCGGTACGCGGCGGTGTTCCTCCACCGCGTTGCGCACCGGATGCGGGCGGTCTGGCCCCTCGCGGCGGCGGTGAAGCAGCTGAACCAGTTCCTCACCGGGGCCGACATCGCGCCGGAGGCGCAGATCGGGGCCGGCCTGATCCTCTACCACCCGAACGGCGTCGTCATCGGTGCGGGTGCGCTGCTGGGACGCCGGTGCGTCCTGCAGCAGGGGGTCACCGTCGGCGGGCTGGGCGGTCCCCGCAGCGCCGGGACGATCCGAACGGTCCTCGGGGACGACGTCACCCTCGGCGCCGGTGCCAGGGTGATCGGGGCGGTGGAGGTGGGGGACCGGTCGACGGTGGGCGCGAACGCCGTCGTCACCCGGTCGGTGCCTGCCGACTCCGTCGCGACGGGCGTTCCCGCCGTGGCCCGCCCTCGGCGCTGACGCCGCCCCCGGGCACACCGATCCGCTCCCCGCGGTCGAGCGCCACGGCGACCACGAGGGCGAGGACCGGCGTGAGGTGGCGGACGACGGACCCGTAGTCCGGCTCGAACAGGGCCTGCGTCGTCAGGAGGGCGAGGACGACCCAGCCGGCGCGGGTGGTCCACACCGTGAGGGACCGGCGACGCAGCATCGCCGTGAAGAACACCGCCCAGACGAGCGCGACGACCAGGCCTGCGCCGACGTAGTACGCGGTCCCCTTCAGCAGCAGCGGGATCGGGGCGACGATCGTGACGAGCACGATGAGCGCGTCGAGGATGCCGGAGAACGGCTGCGCGATGTGGAGGTACTGCGGGATCAGCGTCGCCGCGTCCACCGACCCCTGCCGGCCGGCGTTGACCTGCGCCCGGGCGAAATCGGCGCCCGCGTGCAGCACGAGCCAGGTCGCGAGCCCGATGAGCACGAGGGCCACGACCGGACCGAGGAGCACGGTCCGGCGTCGGCCGACGAACCGCGCGGCCAGCGCGAAGCCGAGGACGAGCGCGAGCACGATGAACCAGTAGCTGCGGAACAGGTGGGCGTAGGCGAGCAGCCCGAGCGCGATCCACGTCCAGCCGCGGAACGTCGGCCGAGCCAGCAGCACCACGAACACGACGGGAAGGACGAACACGTCCTTCGAGTAGGTGCCCAGGTACACGGCGGCGAGCCCGAGGGCGACGGCCGACGCGAGTGCGGCCGCGACCGTCATCCGGTACCCGGCGCGGTGGATCGCCAGCCACACCGCCCAGGCGCCGAGGGCGAAGGACAGCAGCCCTGCGAGCAGCTCGTCGTGCTGCAGCCCGAGGATCCGGAACAGGTATGCCGCGTTCTCGAACGAGTGGTCCTGGAAGGGGTCGCGGCCCGTGAGCGCGATCTGCTGGATGTGGATGCTGTCGTAGAAGAACTTCGCGGGCAGCAGCCGGTGCCGAGCGAGGACGACGAGCACGCCGATCAGGGTCGCCGCTGCGGGGACCGCGAGCAGGGCCGTGTTGCGAGGGTCGCGGAGGATCGCCGGCCGTCGGAGCCGCGGTCGGTCGCCGTCGGCACGTCGGCCCCCGGCCGTGCCCTGGTCCTGCGTCCGCTGCACGCGTTCGACCGGGCGGACGTCGCCGGAGGAGGGCTCGCCGCCGTCCGCGCTCACGCGTCGCCGCTCGGGCGGGATCCGCGTGTCGGCGACCGCACCGCGGCCACCCCGGTCAGGACGTCGCGGGCGGTCCGCCCCCAGGAGTGCGTCCCCGTCGCGGCGGCGACCCCCGCGGCCGACACGGCCCGGTACCGGTCGGCGTCGTCGAGCAGCTCGGCGAGGCGATCCGCGACCGCAACGGCCGTCACGGCGTCCGCGACCAGCGCGGCGCCGCTCGACTCCGCCTGCTCGCGCAGGCCGCCGACCGGGGTCACGACCATGGGGAGACCGTGGCCGGCGGCGTAGGCGAACACCCCGGACTGGCTCGCCTCGATGTACGGCAGGGCCAGCACGTCGAAGCGGCCGAGGATCTCGGGGATGGACCGGTCGTCGACCCATCCGACCTCGACGTGGTCGTCCGGGTGCGCCATCGACGCCAGCGAGGGATCCGCACCGTCGCCGACCACCTCGAACCGGACGCGCCGGCCCGCCGAGCGCAGGATCTGCACCGCCTCGTGGGCCAGCCGCAGCCCCTTGTACTCGGAGAGCCGGCCGAAGAATCCGACGACCGGCACCGGACGCCGCAGCGATCGTGCGACCGCGCCGGTCCCGGCGTACGACCCGTGGACGGATCGCTGGATCCGCGCCGGGGCGAACGCGCCCTGCGCCTCCAGCACCGAAGCCACGTGGTCCGAGAACGTCACCGCGCCGTCGGCGAGCGCGCGGTGGACCTGAAGGCTCAGCTGCTCGACGGCGTTGAACCGGCCGGGGTGCATCGTCGCGTCGTGCACGCACAGCAGGATCGGCCGGCGCCGGCCGAGGAGGGCGAGCAGCGGGCCCTGCCAGATCTGCTCCATCGCGACGACGACGACCCGCACGCCGTGGCGGGACAGGAACCGCCGCAGCCGCAGCGCGTGCAGGAGCAGGACCGGAGCGCGGAGCGCCGCCCCGGCCGTCGAACGGAACGTGGTGAGCTCGAGGACCGGGCCGAGGTGGTCGTAGGCACCGCGGTTGTCGGCGCCGCGGGCCACCACGGAGACCACGGGCTGCCCGAGCGTGCGCACGGCCTCCGCCAGCGCTTGGGTGAACTTGGGTCCGCCGCCGTTCCTGCCGAGGTGCAGCAGCGCGACCGGAGCCGCCGGGTCGACGTGGTCCGCCGTCGGCGGCAGGGCGCGCTCGGCCGCAGCCGGGAGTTCGATCACGGGTACTGATCCCTTCACCGCCGGTCGGGCCGGCCGATTCTGTATAGATCGCGGTCCAGGGCAAATGGGGTGCGACACGCCCGTTCGGCGATCCGTCCGTGCCGGTCGGACCGGATTCCCCTGCGATCCGCCTGTCAGCGCCGTCCCCACCCGTTCGGGTGACAGGATCTCGCGGCGTGCCGTCCGGATCGAGCCGGCGCGCACGATCGGGGAGGACAGCGGATGCGGAGCAGGAGCGGAACCGCCGCCGACCGGGCGCTCGCGCTGCTCGCTCCCGCCGGCCGTCGGAGGCGCCGGCATGGATCCGACCGCTCCACGTCGCGCGGCACGCGACCGGTGA
>DASYJR010000099.1:0-2935 GCA_035996305.1 Amnibacterium sp.
CGCAGGAGCTCGTGCAGCGCGCGCTCGCGGCCGACGACTTCGTGCCCGCCCTGCTCGCATCCCTCGCCGGCGAGCCCGCGGCGGCGGCGCGCGTCCGGGCCGTCACCGATCCGGACGGCCCGGTCGGCCTCGCCGATCGGATGATCGACGCCGCGATCCGCCCGGGGAGCGCCTCGTGACGCCCGTGCTGCGCGGCGTCGTGGATCCGACCACCGCGACCCGCACCGCGGCACCGCTGCTCGTCCTGGGCCCGTCGCTCGGCACGACGGCCGAGATGTGGGCCCCCGCCGCCGCACGGCTGACCGCCCATTACCGCGTGCTCCGGTGGGACCTGCCCGGCCACGGATCGAGTCCCGCGGCGACTGGCCCGTTCTCGATCGCCGACCTCGCCCGTGGCGTCCTCGCCCTCGTCGACTCGCTCGGCGACCGCCGGTTCACGTACGCGGGCGCCTCGCTCGGCGGCGCCGTCGGGATCGAGCTCGCGCTCATGGTCGGCCCCGATCGTCTGGACGGGCTCGCCGTGATCTGCGCGGACGCGCGCATCGGCGAGCCGGCCGGCTGGCACGAGCGCGCCGCGCAGGTGCGCAGCCAGGGCACGGCGTCCATGGTCGCCGGCAGCGGCCGCCGCTGGTTCGCGCCGTCCTTCCCGCCCCGCGACCCCGACGGCGTGGGCAGGGCGCTCGCCGACCTGCTCGACGTGGACGACGAGTCCTACGCCCGCGCCTGCGAGGCCCTCGCGGACTTCGACCGTCGCGGCGACCTCGACGCGCTCGACGTGCCGGCCGTCGTGGTGGTCGGCGACAGCGACCCGGTCGTGTCGGTCGCCGACGGGGAGGCGCTCGCCGACGCCATCCCCGGTGCGGTCGTGCTGCCGCTCGCCGACACGGGCCACCAGGCCCAGCTCGAGCGGCCGGGCGTCGTCGCGGCGGCGGTGCTCGACCACCTCGCGGCCCCCGACGACCGCACGGTGCCCGACCGCTACGCCGCCGGCCTCGAGGTGCGCCGCTCCGTGCTCGGCGAGGAGTACGTCGAGGCAGCGTCGGCCGGCAGCACGCCCGAGACGGCCGACTTCCAGCGGTTCATCACCGAGACGGCGTGGGGGGCCGTGTGGACGCGGCCCGGCCTCGACCGGCGGATGCGCAGCGCCGTGACGATCTCGAGCCTCGTCACCGGCGGCCACTGGCACGAGCTCGAGCTGCACCTGCGGGCCGGCCTCGGGAACGGCCTGACCCGTGAGGAGCTCGCGGAGATCCTGCTGCAGACCGCGATCTACGCCGGGGTGCCCGCGGCCAACACCGCGTTCGGCCGGCTGAAGCGGGTCCTAGCGGAGCACGACGACCCGGACGAGACGTAAGGAGGCTCGAGTGGACAAGCGAGTGGGCAGCGCTGCGGAGGCGGTCGCGGACATCCCGAGTGGGGCGTCGGTCGCGGTGGGGGGCTTCGGGTTGAACGGGGTGCCGATCGAGCTGATCAGGGCGTTGCTCGCCGGCGAGGTGACGGACCTGGAGGTCGTGTCGAACAACTGCGGGGTGGACGGCTGGGGTCTCGGGCTGCTGCTGGCGGAGGGCCGGATCCGGCGGGTGATCGGCTCGTACGTGGGCGAGAACAAGGAGTTCGCCCGGCAGTACCTCGGGGGTGAGCTGGAGGTGGAGCTGACCCCGCAGGGCACGCTCGCCGAGCGGTTGCGTGCGGGCGGCGTCGGGATACCCGCCTTCTACACCGCCAGCGGCGTCGGCACGATGGTCTCCGAGGGCGGCCTTCCGTGGCGGTACGGGGCGGACGGCGACGTCGTCGTCGCCTCGCCGGCCAAGCCGACCGCGCGATTCGACGTGCTCGGCGTGCCGACGGAGTACGTGCTGGAGACCGCGATCCGCACGGACTTCGCCCTGGTGCGTGCCGCGAAGGCGGACTCCCTGGGCAACCTGGTCTTCGAGAAGTCGTCGCGGAACTTCAACCCGCTCGTCGCGATGGCGGGCCGGATCACGATCGCCGAGGTCGACGAGGTGGTGGAGCCGGGCGCCATCGACCCGGATGCGGTGCACCTGCCCGGCATCTACGTCGACCGGGTCGTGCAGCTGACCGCCGAGCAGGCGAGGGACCTGCCGATCGAGAAGCGCACCGTGCGCACGCGACAGGAGGCCTGAGGATGCCGCTGACCCGGGACCAGATGGCGGCGCGGGCCGCGCTCGAGCTGCAGGACGGCTCGTACGTGAACCTGGGCATCGGTCTGCCGACGCTCATCCCGAACTTCGTGCCCGAGGGCCGCTCGATCGTGCTGCATTCCGAGAACGGCATACTCGGCGTCGGCCCCTACCCGTGGGAGGGCGAGGAGGACCCGAAGCTGATCAACGCGGGTAAGGAGACCGTGACCGTGCTGCCCGGCGCGGCGTTCTTCGACTCCGCGGCGAGCTTCGGGATGATCCGCGGCGGCCGCGTGACCGTCGCGGTGCTCGGTGCGATGCAGGTCTCCGAGCACGGCGACATCGCCAACTGGGCCATCCCCGGCAAGCTCATCAAGGGCATGGGCGGCGCGATGGACCTCGTCGCCGGCGCCCAGCGGGTGATCGTGCTGATGGAGCACGTCGCGAAGTCCGGCGACCACAAGATCCTGCCCGAGTGCACCCTGCCCCTCACCGGCCGCGCCTGCGTCGACCGGATCATCACCGACCGCTGCGTGTTCGACGTCACCGACACCGGCCTGCTGCTCACCGAACTCGCCCCCGGCGAGACCGCCGACACGATCCGCGAGCTCACCGGCTGCGACTTCGCCGTCACCGAGCCCCTCGCCTCCGAGGTGCCCGCGTGACGGAGCTCCGCGAGGCCGTCGTCTGCGCGCCCGTGCGCACGCCGGTGGGCCGCTACGGCGGCGCGCTCGCGACCCTCTCGGCGCAGACCCTCGTCACGACCGTGCTCACCGCCCTGCTCGAGCGCTCCG
>DASYJR010000100.1:0-9001 GCA_035996305.1 Amnibacterium sp.
TGCTCGGGGCGACGAACCAGATCGCGGCGATCCACGGCGTCCTGAACCGCGGGTGCGTGCGGTCGAGCACCCGGGGCCACAGCCGTCCCCGGGCGCCGGCGAACAGCACGCGGGCGGTCTGCGTGTTGGCGGAGATGTACGACGAGGTGAGGCTCACGAGGAAGACCGCGACGAGGAACGGCACCGCGAAGGCGCTGGACACGTGCAGGAACCGGACGGTCGCGGTCGCGAACGGGTTCGGGTCCTTCGCGAAGTCGCCCACATGGCTCACGCCGAACGCGGAGATCACCGCGTAGGAGCCGAGCACGTAGATCACCCCGGAGATGAGCACTGCGCCGACCAGCCCGATGGGCACGTTCCTGCGCGGGTTCGCGGTCTCCTCCGCGAGCGGCGCGGACGCCTCGAAGCCCCCGAACGCGACCACCGCCAGCCCGAAGGTGATGAAGACGTTCGACGCCTCCGTGCCGGACGGCCAGGTGAACGGCACGCCGGACAGGCCCTCGGCGCCGCCCTGGACCACCACGGCGAGGCTGATGACCAGCAGCACCGCGACCTCGATGAGGTAGAGCACGACGGTCACGCGGACGCCGAACTGCAGCCCGATGATCACCGGGATCGTCACGATGGCCCCGTACACGATCGTGACGAGCACCGTGAGCAGGTTCACGCCCGCTCCGGTCGCGGTGACGCCGAACACGTTCGCGACGATGTACTGCCCGGCGAAGATGTAGATCCCCGCGAAGGTGATCATGTAGCCGACGATCGTGATCACGCCGACGGCGGTGGCGACGCGGACGCCGAGCGCGCGGCTGATGTAGGTCACGAAGGACCCGGCGCTCGGGTAGAGGCTCGAGAACTGCGCCAGCGACAGCGCCGTCGCGAGCATCCCGACCATCGAGATGAGGAACACGAGCGGCACGGACGGCCCGGCGAGGGACGCCATCACCGCGGTGGTGAAGAACAGGTTGAAGGCGGGCGCGATCTGGGCGACGCCCGGCATCAGCACGCCGAGCAGGCCGAGCTTCTTGGGGGCGTCGAGCGTCTCGCCGCTGTCGGCGAGCGCGGGTGCGGTCATGGGAGGTTCTCCTAGTCGGTCGAGCGGCTCTGCAGGAAGGCGAGGAAGGCGGCGTTGAAGTCGTCGGGGTACTCCCACAGGCACCCGTGGCCGCCCGCGACCGTGCGCCACTCGGCGCCGGGGACGAGGCCGTGCAGGTCGTGGGAGAGCGCGGTGGGGATGAGGACGTCCTGCTCACCCGCGAGCACGAGGGTCGGCACGGTGAGCCGGCCGAGCCGGTCGGTGGTGTCGTGCGCCTGGATGACGGCGAGCTGTGCGAGGTAGGCGGGCACCGGGATCGTCAGGTACTTCATGCCCGCCTCGAACTCAGCGAGCTCCGCCTCGCGGGTGCGGAAGAAGTCCAGGGTGAACGCCCAGAGCGTCACGTCGCGCATCACGAACGGCACACCGAGCACGGGGGCGAGGTCCTCCCACATCGCGAACATCCGCGAGCAGAACGGTCCGGGCGCGGCGTAGGTGCACGCAAGGGTGAGCGAGGCGAGGTCCGCCTCGTGCTTCAGCGCGTACTCCTGCGCGATCATGCCGCCCATCGAGACGCCCATCAGGTGGAACCGCTCGATGCCGAGCGCGTCGACGAGGGCCTTCGCGTCGTCGGCGAGCAGCTCGGCCGTGTAGGGGCCCGCCGGCGCGCTCGTGGCGCCGATGCCGCGGTTGTCGAAGGTGAGCACGCGGTAGCCGGCCTCGAGGAGGGCGGGCGTCTGGTAGGCCCAGGTCTCCTTCTCGTCGGCGAGGCCGTTGATGAGCACGACGGTCTCCGGACCGTCGCCCTCGAGCGTGTAGGCGATGTCGATGCCGTTGGCGGTCTGGACGGGCATTCAGGCTCCCTCGTGGTCGGGGGTCGGGGCGGCGGTGCGGTCGTGGAGGGCGCGCAGCAGCGCCTCGGTGAGCCGGAAGTGCTCGCGAGCGATGCGGGCGGCCCCCTCGGCGTCGTGGGCGAGCACGGCGGCGGCGAGGGCGGCGTGCTGCTCGATCGCGGTGGCACGGGTCTCCGGCGTGTACGGCTCGCCGGAGAAGCCGAGGCTCACGTCCTGGCGGAGCCGGAGCGACAGCTCGGCGAGCTGCGCGTTGTGGGCGGCCGCGGCGATCGCCTGGTGCAGCTCGGTGTCGCTGATGGCGGACGCGTCCCGGTCGACGGCGGTCTCGTAGGCGCGGACGGCGGCGGTGATCCGTGGCTCGTCGTCGGGCGTGACGCGCTCGGCCGCGGCCCGCGCGATCGCCTGCTCGACGATCGACCGGCAGTCCACGGACTCCTGCAACGTGCCCCAGCTGTCGCCGAGCGCCCGGCGCACCATCGAGTCGGAGGACGGGCCCCACTGCCGCAGCACGAACGTGCCGCCGGTGCGGCCGCGCTGCACCTGGACGTAGCCGAGGGCGGCGAGGCGGCTGATCGCCTGCCGCACCGTCGTCTGGCTCACCTCGAGCGTCGCGGCCAGCTCGGCGAGGCTCGGCAGGCGCTGCCCGACGACGAACTGGCCGAGGGCGAACGCGGTCACGAACCGGTCGGCGATTCGCGCCGCGACGGTCTCCGCGATGAGCGGCCGCAGCGCCGACGCCGTGGCCGTGGCCTGGCGGGGGCTCACGGGCGCTCCCCGAACCAGGCGAGCAGCAGCCGCGCGATCGTCGACGCGCACTCGAGCACGCTCTCGAGGTCGACCGCCTCGTCCACCCCGTGCATGTGCCGGGTCCGCGGCCCGTACGCCGCCGCCGGCATCCCGAAGTGGTTCACGTAGTAGCGGGCGTCGGTGGTGGACGCGATCGTGGTCGTGGCCGGCGTGCCGCCGTGCGCGTCGAGGTGCGCCGCGGTGAGGGCCGCCACGAGTGGGGTGTCCGGGTCCTGGGCGTACCGCTCCGCACGGTACCCGCTCGGTCGCACCGTGGGCGGATGGTCGCGGAGCCAGGGGTGCTCCGCGGCCGCGGCCTGCACGGCCGCGTCGACACGGGCGATCGCCCCGTCGCTGGTCCAGGCGCCGGGGTGGCCGACGCGGACGCAGAGCCGCGCGGCCTCGGGCACGCTCGACGGCCACAGGCCGGCCTCGAACCGGCCGAGGTTGACCGCGTACGGGCGCTCGATCGACGCGAACGCGGGGTCGGGATCGGCGCGGTGGGCCGCGTTCATCTCCTCCTCCAGCCCGGCGAGCGCGTCGAGGACGACGGGGGCGAGCAGGATCGGGTTCACCGACCGCTCCACCGCCTCGGCGTGCCCGGCGCGGCCGTGCAGGAGCACGTCGACCCAGACGATGCCGATGCCGCCGAGCAGGATGTCGAGGTCGGTCGGCTCGAGCAGCAGGGCCGCGTCGGCGAGCACGCCGGCGCGACATGCGGCGAGCGTGCCGTTGCCCGTGCACTCCTCCTCGATCACCGACAGCACGGTGAGGTCGCCGGTGAGCCAGCCGGGACGCACCGCGTCGAGCGCTTCGACGGCGAGCAGGGCGGCGACGAAGCCGCACTTCATGTCGGCCGCGCCCCGGCCGAGCAGCCAGCCGTCGCGGACGACGCCGGCGAACGGCGGCACGCTCCAGCCGCCCGCGTCCTCCGCGGGCACGACGTCCATGTGCCCGTTCAGCAGCAGGCTCCGGGGCCGCGTGCCGGCGGGCGTGCCGCGGCGGCGGCCGACGAGGTCGTACCGGCCCTCGTAGGGCACCTGCCGGACGCCACCGAGCGGGTCGTCGTCGATGTCGAGGGGCAGCGGCAGCCGCTCGACGGCGAACCCGGCGTCCCCGAGGGCCAGCGCGAGCACCTCCTGCGCGCCCGCCTCGCGGCCGACCGTGGACGCCGACCGCACGAGGTCGACGAGCAGCTGCACGCCGCCGTCGGCGCGGGCGCGAACGGCTTCGTCGATGTCCTGCACGCGCGTCTCCGATCGCAGACGATCCGCCAAAAGTGTCAATGCGTGACGGATTGCACGCTAGCGCTCAGCGGTTCTTCAGGGAAGACCCCGACGGCCTGTCGTGGCCGCCCAGGCGGGCGAGCGCGGCGACCAGCGCGGCCTCGCCGTCCGCGGCCCGGATGTCCGCCCCGATCGCCGCCGCACCGGCGCGGAAGCGGGGCTCCGTCAGCACGCGCCGCACCGCTCCGCGGACCGCCGCCGGGCGCGGCCGCTGGGCCTTCAGGTCGATGCCGGCGCCCGACCAGGCGACGCGCGCCGCGACCTCCACCTTCTCCTCCGTGCGGCCCCCGACGACGAGCGGGACGCCGTGGCGCAGCGCCGCGTGCACGCCGCCGTAGCCGCCGTTCGTGACCATCGCCGCGGTGCGGGGCAGGAGGCGGTCGTAGGGCAGGAACGGCGCCACCCGGAGGTTGGCCGGCGGGGTGCCGAGCGCCGCCAGGAGCGGCGCCGGGTCCCGGCCGGTCGCGGCCACGACGAGCACGTCCTCGTCCGCGAGCCCCCGCACGGCAGGGACGAGCAGGTCGTCGACGACCGCGTTCGACACCGTCCCCTGCGTGACGTGCACGACGGGTCGGCCGTCGAGGTCGTCCCACCACTCGGGCAGGGGCGCCTCGCGCGGTGGCCGTCCGGTCAGGGGGCCGAGGAACGAGACGGTGGTCGGCAGGTCGGAGCGCGGGTACTCGAAGGACGGCACCGTGAGCTGGAGGATCGCGTCGACGGTCCGGGCGATGTCGAGCACGGAGGCGCCGTGGGGCGTGCCGGCCGCCGCGGCGAAGGCACGGGCCACGTCGCGCTCCACGCCGGCCAGCAGCACCCGGTGGGCGAGCACGGCCAGCGCGGCGTTGCGGACACGGCCGGCCGGGCCGCGCATGGGCGGCAGGCCGAGGCCGAACGGCGCCGTGTCCCGGCTGTCGAGCATCAGCGGCACGAGGCCGATCACAGCGACGGGGCGCCGCCGCTGCATCGGCTGGAGGGCGTAGGCGATGCCGCCGAGGAACAGCGGGTCCGTGACCACGACCTCGATCCCGTGCGCCCGCACCGCGGTCGTCACATCGACGAGCTGCGACGGCATCGGCGGCAGGAAGACGTTCCGCACCGCGAACCGCATCGCCGCGAGGCCCGTGCGGCCCCCCATGCCGGGGAAGGCCTCCTCGAGGTGCCGGTCGTCGTAGTCGAAGCGGGGGTCGATCGGCGCGAACACCGCACCGGCCGCCTCCACGGCCTCCCGGTAGCGCCGCCCGGTGAGCACCACGACGGCGACCCCGGCCCGGGTGAGGACCTCGGTGACCGCGAGCAGCGGTGTCACGTGCGCGTGCTGCGGCGTCGCGCAGACGAGCACGGTGAGACGCGGTGGACTCAGTCGAGCACCGCCTGCTTCGCCCGGATCACGGTGTACACGCCGCCCGCGATCCAGCCGGCCCCGATCAGCACGAGCAGCACCGCCCCGAACGGCAGCGTCGCGAACGCCTTCAGCGCACCGTCGAGGCCGGTCGCCCGCTTCGGATCCGCCGTGAACGCGGCGACGACGAGGAGCACGCCGACCGCACCGATCGCGACGCCACGAGCGATGTAGCCGACCTGGCCGAGCACCACGGTCGCGCGTCCGGCGGCGCCGGGGGGGACGTGGATGGTCTTCACGAACCGTTTCGTGGCGCCCCGATGCACGAGGAACCCGCCGAGCACGACCACGCCGAGGCCGAGGAGTCCGAGCAGGACCGGGCCCCCCGGCACGGCGAGCAGGTCCTGGCTGCCCGTGCGCGCGCTGCCGGAGGAGCTCGAGGTCCCACCCGTCGCGAACCGGAGTGCGGTGAGGCCGATCGCCGCGTAGACGACGGCCTTCGCCCAGTCGCGCACGCGTCGTCCCCAGGTGTCCTTCGCCTCCGGCGCGCGCTCCAACACGCCGGCGAGCACGAGCCAGACCGCGAGGGCGAGCGAGCCGATCGTGACGACCCAGAGCAGCAGGGGGCCCCCCGGCGCCTTCGCGAGGTCCGACAGCGCACCCGACTGGTCCGCCGAGGAGCCGGACCGGTGCAGCGCGACCTCGATCGCGATCACGCCGACGAGCAGCTGCAGCAGCCCGCTCGCCACGAAGCCGGCACGGGCGAGCCCCCGCACGACAGGATTCGCTTGTGCTCGCCGGGCCTGCTGCTCGGCCTGCCGCCCCAACCCGTTCGTGGCCATCGGACCCCTCCGTCTCGGCGCTTTGTCTACTCCATCCGTGGTCCGACCGCGACAAGCCGAGGCCGATCACGACGAGCAGGACCTCGCCGAACGGGATCGCGGCGTCGGCGAGGTCGTTCTGACGTTGCTAGCGCTCGCCGACCTCCGCCCGGCGGCGCTCGAGGAAGGCGCGCTCCGCGCCGTTCGGCACCCTGGCCAGTGCCGCCTCGTATGCCGTGCGGGCGTCGGCGTGCCGACCGGCGCGGCGGAGCAGCTCCGCGCGGGCGGCGGCCAGCTGGTGGCCGGAGGTGATGCGGCGGTCGCTCTCGAGCCGGTCGAGCAGGGCGAGTCCGGCCTCAGGACCGTCCGCGAGCCCGACCGCGACGGCGCGCGCGAGCTCGACGAACGGCGACGGGGCGACGACGGCGAGGCGCCCGTACAGGCCGGCGATCGCGCTCCGGTCGGTGAGCGCCGGGGCCGGGGCCCGGTCGTGCTCGAGGGCGATGCGCGCCTGCAGCGCGTAGGGACCGTCCCCCGCCGGATCGAGCCCGTCGAGCAGCGCGGCGCCCTCCGTGATGCGGCCCGCGTCCCACCGGCCGCGGTCCTGCTCGTCGAGCGGCACGGGCACACCGTCGGCACCGGTCCGTGCGGGCCGGCGTGCGTCGTGCAGCAGCTCGAGCGCGAGCAGCGCGCGCACCTCGGGCTCCGCGGGCAGCAGGGCGGCGACGAGGCGGGTGAGGCGGATCGCCTCCTCGGTGAGCGGCTCCCGCACCACGCGGTCGCCCTCGTGGGGCGCGTACCCCTCGGTGAAGAGCAGGTAGAGCACGGCCAGGACCCCGGGCAGCCGCTCCGGGAAGGCCTCGGGTTCCGGCACCTCGTAGGGGATGCCGGCGTGGTCGATCTTCGCTCGGGCGCGGACGAGGCGCTTCGCCATCGCCGCCTCGCCCGCACCGAACGCGCGTCCGATCTCGGCCACCGTCAGCCCGCAGAGGGTGCGGAGGGTGAGGGCCACGCGCGCCTCCAGGGCGAGGGCGGGGTGGCAGCAGGTGAAGATGAGGCGCAGCCGGTCGTCCTCGATGGGCTGGGCGGGATCCGGATCGTGCTGCATCGCGAGCACCTCCTCCAGCTTGCGGGCCTCCACCGCCGATCGGCGCAACCGGTCGAGCGCCCGGTTGCGGGCGGTCGTGGTGAGCCAGCCGCCGGGACTGGCGGGCACGCCGTCGACCGGCCAGCGGCGGGTCGCGGCGGCGAAGGCCTCCTGCGCGCAGTCCTCGGCGAGCGCCCAGTCGCCGGTCATGCGGATGAGGCCGGCGACGATGCGCCCCCACTCGGCGCGGAACGCCGCCTGCAGGGCGCCGTCGACGTCGACCGTCACGCCATCACCAGCGGGCGGATCTCGATCGCGCCCATCGCGAGCGTGGGATGCGGCCGGGCGACCTCGATCGCCTCGTCGAGATCGCGGGCGGTGATGAGGTCGTAGCCGGCGATCTCCTGCCCACGGCCGCCCTGGAGGCCGGGCTCCACGACGGTCTCGCCGTTCCGCACGCGGACCGTCGCGGCCGTCGAGGGCGCCGAGGGCCGCAGCCGGTTGCCGGCGAGGACGGCGCGCCGGGTGAGCGGTGCGGCCAGCCAGTCGGGGAGCGATCCGGTCGGGGCCGCCACCACGGTCGACCGGTCGGTGGGCAGGGCGTGGAGGAACAGGTACCGTCTCCCCTCCGCCGGCGCGACGGCGGGCGCGTCGTCGTCGTCGTCGTCGTCGTCGTCGTCGGGGTCCTCCTGCACGGAGCGCACCTCGACGGCGCCGATCCCCGCCCCCGGCCGGCGGGCCGCGAGGTCGACCGCGTCGTCGAACCGGTCGACGTCGACCTCCTCGAGGCTCGCCACCGGTTCGGCGGACTCGGCGAACGGCCCGTCGGTGAGCACGAGCTCGGCACCGCGACGACGCAGCGTCGTCGCGGTGGACGGGTCGTGCAGCGGGTTCACGAGCTGCACGGCGTCGATGGCCGAGCCGGGAGCGAGGCGGGTGAGCAGTACGACCTTCACGGGGATGTCCTCCGGGAGCGACGGATGGGACGGCGGGACCACCGTCTCATCCCATCGACGAACGACGTCGCCCCGGAAGGACGGTCAGCGCAGGCGGAACCGCGAGTGCGGCCGGTGCCGGGCCGCGAGGGCCGCGAACCGCTGCAGCAGGTCGGGCTGGGCCTCGGTCGTCCCGCCCCACACGTCGGGACGGTCGAGCAGGGCGACGACGGCGTCGACCGTCGCGGCGTCGAGCACCGCGGGCTTCGCGGGCAGGCGGGTGCGGAGCACGTCGGCGGGCAGCACGGCGACGCCGCGGGGCCGTTCCTTCACGACGAGCCGGGTCGGACCGGCGACGGCGACCACCGGGTGCACCGGCACGGCGGCGAGTCCGTGCGCGGCGAGCAGCCGGCCGAGCCGGTCGCCGTCGGACTCGGCGCCGAGCACGGCAGGCAGCCGCAGGCCGGCGACCACGACGGTGCGGCCGGTGACGGTCACCCGCTTGCCGGGGTGGTGGACGGTGGTGACGGGCAGCACGCCCGCCGGCCCGACGACGACGTGATCGACGGTGTCCTCGCCGTCGGGGACGGGCAGGGAGTGCAGCACGGTCCAGCCGACGGGCAGGTGGGCGAGGAGGCCGGCGACGAGGCGCTGGCCTTCGGCGGCGCGGACACCGGCTTCGACGGCCGGGTCGGCGTCCGGACGGCTGAGGAGCTCCTCGATCAACGCCTGGGCCGGGATCCGGTCGCGCATGCGGTTCGTCGTCAGGGTCGTGGTCGGCGTCATGATCCCGCAGTCGACCACCGCTGGGTGCGGCGCGGCACTCCCAGAACGGGCGCCCCGCGAACCCGGGCGAC
>DASYJR010000101.1:0-7514 GCA_035996305.1 Amnibacterium sp.
TCACGATCTCGGTCGCCTGCGGGTCGAGCTCGCCGACGACGAGCTCGAGCGGCTCGACCGCTGCCTGGACGTCGCTCATCCGCACCGCCTCTCGAGCCGTCACGGTACAGCCCCCCGCCGAGCGCACGTCCAGGAAGCGCGGGGCGGTGTAGCGGGCTCGTCGCCGCCGCGCAAGAGGGGGCGACGATTGCCTTGACAACCGAGTCATCACGGTAGACTCGGCTCCGTACGGGGGACCCGTGCGGAATGGGACGACGACGTCCCGGACGACGGGCAGCACCGCCCGCAAGGACGGACAGCATGACGGACGAGGCCCGCACCGCGGCGCTCCCAGCCGTCCTCCAGGGGCGCTACCGGTTGGGTCCGGTCATCGGCAAAGGCGGCGCGTCGGTCGTCTACCGCGCCCGCGACCAGCTCCTCGGGCGCGACGTCGCCGTGAAGGTCTTCACGGCCCGCGCCGCGGATCCGCAGGAGCTCCGCGCCCAGGAGGCGGAGGCCCGCATGCTCGGTGCGCTGAGCCACCCCGGGCTCGTCACCCTCTTCGACGCGGGCATCGACTTCACCGACCTCGAGTCACCGCAGGTGTTCCTCGTGATGGAGCTCGTGCGCGACTTCGACCTGCGGGAGCGGCTGCGCCGCGGGCCGCTCGACCCGCACCAGGTGGCCTACATCGGCTTCGACCTGGCCGGCGCGCTCGAGTACGTGCACGAGCACGGGATCGTGCACCGCGACATGAAGCCGGCGAACGTGCTGCTGTTCGACGGCGGCGTGGAGCGGCCGATGCGCGCGAAGCTGGCGGACTTCGGCATCGCGATGCTGCGCGCGCAGGGTGTCCTGCCGAGCGAGTTCACGACGGGTACCGCGGCCTACCTCAGCCCGGAGCAGGTCGAGGGCGCGGAGCTCGGTCCGGAGACGGACGTCTACAGCCTCGGCCTCGTGCTGATCGAGGCCGTCTCGGGCCGGGTCGTCTACCCGGGCTCGGTGGTCGACTCGGCGCTCGCGCGACTCGACCGGCAGCCCGAGATCCCCTCCGGCGTGCCGCGGCCGCTCGCCGCCGTGCTCGCCTCGATGGTCGAACGGAGCCCGAGCGATCGGCCGACGACCGCCGAGGTCGCCGTCGCGCTGCGCGAGGTGATCGTCGACCAGATCGGTGGCCGTCGGCCTGCGCCGGCGCCGCACGACGCCGAGACGGCGCGACTCGAGGCCGTGCAGCGGTACAACCTCGTCGACACCCCGCCGGACGGCGCGTTCGACCGGATCACCTCGCTCGCGGCCCGGATCTTCGACGTGCCCATCGCGCTCGTGACGATCGTCGACGCCGACCGCATCTGGTTCAAGTCGCATTACGGCATCGACGTCTCCGAGACGGAGCGCCGGCGCGGCCTCTCGACCGCGGGGGGCCTCCACGATCACACGCTCGTCATCGAGGACATCGCTGCGGATCCCCGCATGGGCGCCTATCCGGCGTCGGCGGCGACCCGCGACCTCCGGTTCTACGCGGGCGTCCCGCTGCTCACGCCCGACGGCCACAACCTGGGATCGCTCGCGATCCTCGACACCCGCCCGCGGCCGATGACGGACCAGGAGGTCGCCATCCTCGAGGACCTCGCCGCGATGGTGCTCCACGAGATGGAGCTGCGGCTCGCCGCGCGGCGAGTGGTGCTGCGCCGGGACTGACCGTCAGGCGGTGCGACGCCGAAGCAGGCCGCGGCCGAGGATCGGGCCCGCCGCGAGCCACGGCACCGCGATCACGGCGAGCAGCAGCGCCGGGTCGACGTGCGTGACCAGGCCGACGACGGCGGCGCCGACCGAGGCGGCGGCGGAGCGCAGGCCCGCGCCCACGATGAAGACCTGGGCCCGCACCTCGCTCGGGCTCTCCTCCTGCCGGATGCGCAGCATCGCGGCGACCCCCGGTGCGTCCGGCAGCCCGGCGAGCGTGAGGGCCACGAGGGTGAGCGGGAAGGTCGGCGCGACGGCGGCGAGCAGCGTGAACAGGCCGGTCGCGGTGAAGCCGGCCGCCATGATCCGCCTGGCCGGATAGCGGCCGAGCCACGCGGTCACGGCGGGTGCGGTGATCGCGAGCGCGCCGGCGACGCCGCCGATCGCGAAGCCGGTGAGCAGCCATCCGCCGCCGCTCTCGGGCGCGCCGCGGTGCACGGCGAGCAGCACCGCGACCACCGGGAGCGCACCGCCGCCCAGCTGCACGAGCGTGCCGGCGGTCGTGGAGCGGGCGAGCGGACGGTGGGTGAGCAGGTGGCGGGTCGCGGCGCCGATGCCGCTGGCGAGCGCGGCCGGGCGCAGGGAACCGCCGCGGGGCACGAGCGGCAGCGCCTGCAGCACGAGGCCGCCGACGAGCGCGACGACGGCCAGAGCGAGCAGGGCACCGGTCGGCGACAGCAGCACGGTCGCGATCGAGACGAGGCCGGGGGCGCCGATGCCCGCGATGTTGTAGGCGAGGGCGTCGACGGCGGTGCCGCGGGCGACGTCGCCGGGCAGCACCTCGCCCACGAACGCGGAGAGGCCGCCCATGAAGACGGGCATCACCACCCCGCCGACGACGAGCGCCGCGAACACGATCGGGAGCGGCACCGCCCCGACGAACGCGCAGACGACGAGCACCGCGGCGAGCACGACGGAGGCGAGCAGCATCGTGCGGCGCGGCGACGGGCTGGCGTCGAGCAGCGCACCGATCAGCGGCGCCGCGACGACGCTCGGCGCGGTGAGCACGGCGATGAGCGCGCCGCCCAGCCCGACGTCGTGCAGCTGGATGGCGGCCGCCAGCGCGAGGGCCACGCCGGCACCGCCCGACACGAACCGCATCGGGACCGCCGCCGCCAGGTACGTGAGCTCGGCGCGGCGTCCCTCCATACCGGCAAGCCTTCCAGGTGGGAGCCGAGGGCCCGGCGAGGTGCCTAGGCTGCGGCGGTGCCCGAAGCGACCCGTCCCGTGATCACCGTCGCCGCGGCGCTCGTCACCGACCCCGCGGGCCGGCTGCTGCTGGTCCGCAAACGGGGCACGGACCGATTCATGCAACCCGGCGGCAAGCCGGAGCCGGGCGAGACGCTGCGGGGGGCGCTCGCCAGGGAGCTGGCCGAGGAGGTGCGGCTGACGATCGAGCCCGGGGCGTTCGACCATCTCGGCCGCTTCGAGACGGACACCGCGAACGAACCGGGGGACCTGCTCGTCGCGCACGTCTACCGGCTCGAGGTGACGGGCCCGGTCGACGCGGCCGCCGAGATCGCGGAGGCCCGCTGGTGCACGATCGAGGAGGCCGACGCGCTGGGCGAGCGGCTCGCCCCGCTCGCCCGCGAGCTGCTCCGCCTCTGCTGACGGCGCCGCCCTGCCGACCCCGCGCGCGGCAGCGGCCCCGCCACCACCCCCGGATCCCGGGAGGACGACGGGGCCGCATCCGGCCCGGACGGGTCAGGCGCTGGTGCGGATCGCGCCGTTCACGCCGTTCGGGAAGAACCCGCCCTTCGACACCGGGCCCGGGTTGAGGTAGACGATGTTCAGCACCTGGCCGGTCGTGCGGCCGAACGCGATGCTGTTGCCGTCCGTGGGCACGATGTTCGAGTAGCTGCGGCTGCCGATCCCCTGGTCGTCGTCGCCCCCGCCGTCGAGGCTGTCGCGCGCGTTCGAGATCTTCTGCACGGTGTCGAAGACGCTCGGGGTCGCGAAGCCCTGCTCGTAGAGCGCGCCGCGGATGAGGCCGGCGTGGTAGGCCTCGACCGCGAGGATGCCGGCGGCCGCCCCGAGGTACGTCGTGTTCGTGATCAGCGGGGCCGCGCCCTTGTACGCGGTGACGCCGACGTCCTCGAAGATGAACGCCGCGAGCAGGAAGGTCGTGTCGTTCGCGAACGCGTCGAACTTCTGGCCCTTCTTGATCACGCCGGCCGCGACCGCCGCTGCCGTGAACGCGGCGTCGAGGGAGATCGACGGACGGGCCACCTTCGCGCTGCCGAGCGCGGCGCGGAGGAACTCGACGTGCTGCTTCTCGTCCTTCGCGATCTCGTGCGCGTAGTTCTGGACGAGCTTCGAGCGGAAGGGCACCTTGTGGCCGCCGGAGACGTGCCCGCGGTCACCCTTCCCGGAGGTCATGCTGTCCGAGAGGCCCTCCCCGTAGGCGGCCCGGAGGTAGAACTCGGCCTCGAGGTACTCGAGGTTGAGCGCGAAGTTCAGGACGGCACCGTCGCTGACACCGCCCGTGTCGGCGGACGCGGCTGCTGCCGGGAGGAAGGCAGCCGCTGCGGCGCCGGCGCCGGCGAGACCGGTGAGGGTGAGGAGCTTGCGGCGATCGACCGCCGTCTCCGCACTGCGTTCGATCGCGTTCGCGATGAATCGCTTCTCGTACATTCGGGGGTTCTCCTGTCATCGGGTTTGCGACGCGATGTCGCACCGCCCGGCGGCCGCGGGTCGCGGTCCGTCGTGGACAGTCCGGAAGATAGGAGCGCGACCGCGTACGGCAAGTAGCCGAACCTGGCAGAACGCCCACAGAAGCGATCAGTCGGGGGCGTGTTCCCGAACTCCCGTCAGGCCGCGTTCCGCCCGAATGCGAACGGCCTCCGAGATGCCGCCGCTGCACGCCGGGAGCGCGGCCCCCGGGGCCGGGAGGCGCGCGCTCCGATCGGGTCGATCAGGCCTCCGGCAGCGCCCGTTCGGCGATCAGCCGCCGGTACCAGTGCGCGCTGTCCTTGAGGATCCGCTCCTGGGTGTCGTACTCGACCCGGACGATGCCGAAGCGCTTCGTGTAGCCCCAGGCCCACTCGAAGTTGTCCATCAGCGACCAGACGAAGTAGCCGCGCACGTCGACGCCGGCGTCGATGACGTCCAGCACCGCCTGCAGGTGGCGCCGCACGTAGTCGATCCGGTCGGCGTCGTGCACCGCCCCGTCCTCCACCGTGTCGGGGAAGGCCGCCCCGTTCTCCGTCACCATCAGCGGGAGGTCGGGGTAGCGCTCGTGCAGGGCGGTCAGCAGGTCGGCGAGCCCCTGCGGCTCGATGTTCCAGCCCATGTCCGTGTACGGCCCGGGCTGCGGCAGGAACTCGACGTCCTCGGCGCCCGGCCACGGGGTCGCGGCCGAGGCGTTGTGGCCGTCCGCCTGCTGCTTGGGCGACGAGCCGTCCCAGAGCCGCACCCGGCTCGTGGAGTAGTAGTTCACGCCGAGCACGTCGATCGGCTGGTGGATGCGGTCGAGGTCGCCGTCCGCGACGAACGACCAGTCGGTGATGTCCCGCGTCACCTCGACCAGGTCGGCCGGCAGCTCCCCCTCGAGCATCGGGCCGAGGAACGCGGCGTTGCCGAGGGCCGCGACGCGGCGCTGCGCGGCCTCGCCCGTCGGGCCCTCCGGGCGGAAGACGTGCAGGTTCAGCGTCACCGAGTACCGGGGGTCGTTGCGCACCACGTCGCGCAGCGCCGTGAGCGCGAGCCCGTGCGCGAGGTTCAGGTGGTGCACCGCCTGCAGGCTCGCGAGCCGGTCGGTCCGGCCGGGCGCGTGCACGCCGGATGCGTAGCCGAGGTAGGCCGCGCACCACGGCTCGTTCAACGTCGTCCACGTCCCGACCCGATCGCCGAGCGTCTCGCCCACCACCCGCGCGTAGTCGGCGAACGCCTCGGCGGTGCTGCGGACGGTCCACCCGCCCTCGTCCTCGAGCGGCTGCGGCAGATCCCAGTGATAGAGCGTCGCGACCGGGGCGATGCCGCGCGCGAGGAGCCCGTCGACCAGCCGTGAGTAGAAGTCGAGGCCCGGCCGGTTCACCGCTCCCCTGCCCTCGGGAACGATCCGCGGCCACGCGACGGAGAAGCGGTAGGCCTGCAGCCCGAGGCCCGCCATGAGGTCGAGGTCCGACTCGAGGCGGTGGTAGTGGTCGTCGGCGACGTCGCCGGTGTCGCCGTTCACGGTCTTCCCGGGCGTGTGGCTGAACGTGTCCCAGACGCTCGGGCGCCGGCCGTCCTCGGCGACCGCCCCCTCGATCTGGTACGACGCGGTGGCCGATCCGAACACGAACGACTCCGGGAACCGCATTCCGTCCTCCACCATGTGCGCCTGCTCGATGTGCCTCCGAGTATTCCGCAGCCTTCCCCGACCGCCCCCCTCCCACAGCGGATCCATCGGGTTCGCACGCGCGCAGGTCGGCCGGCGTCGATACGATGCATGCTCGTTCCACCAGGAGGGATGCGCGATGCGTCTGCGCCGGATCACGGCGGGCCTCGTGCTCGGCGTCCTGCTCGTGATGGGCGGCGCGACCGCCGCGTCCGCCACCCCACCCGTCGACACCGGCGGCTCCTCGATCGTCGATCAGGCGAACGCCCTGTCGCCGTCGGACGAGTCGCGCGCCAGAGCGGCGGTCGACCAGGTCGCGAGCGACACCCGGACGCACCTCACCGTCGTGTTCGTCGACACCTTCAGCAACCCGGCGAACGACCAGGCCTGGGCGATCGCCACGGCGCAGCGGAGCGGGCTCGGCACCGGGGACCTGCTCGTCGCGGTCGCGGTGCAGGCGCGGCAGTACGGGTTCGCCCGCTCGACCGACTACCCGCTCGCGAAGTCCGACGTGCAGAACCTCGTCACCAGCGACCTGCGGCCGGGGCTCGCGAAGTCGCAGTGGGCGGACGCCACCGTGGCGTTCGCGAAGGCGCTCGACAGCCGGCTGCAGGGATCCGGATCATCCGGCGCCGGATCCTCGGGCTCCAGTGGATCGTCGACGACCTCGTCGTCCGGACCGAGCGGAGGCTCCGTGTTCCTCACCATCGTCCTGCTGGTCGTCCTCGCGCTCGTCGCGCTCGTCGTCGTCCGCGTGCTGCGGCGCCGCCGCGCCGCCGCCGTGGGTGCCGGCCCCTCCCCGGTCGGACCGCCGATGGCACCACCCGTCGATCAGAAGGCGCTGGACGCCGAGGCGGCGAAGGCGCTCATCGCCCTCGACGACGAGGTGACGACGAGCGACCAGGAGCTCGGCTTCGCCGAGGCCGAGTTCGGCGACGACGCGGCCCAACCCTTCCGCGTCGCGCTCGACCACGCCCGCGCGAAGGCGAAGGAGGCCTTCGGCATCCGGCAGCAGCTCGACGACGAGATCCCCGAGACGCCCGACCAGCGCCGCGCCATGACGCAGCGGATCATCCAGCTCGCGAAGGAGGCGGACGCCGAGCTCGACGCGCAGAAGGAGGCGTTCGACTCCCTGCGCAAGCTGGAGGCGCAGCTGCCCGAGGCCGTGCGTGCCGCCGACGCGGAGCGCGCGCGGCTCGCGGCCCAGGCCGACGCGGCCGAGAGCGCCCTCACGTCCTTGCGCGCCCGCTACGGCGACGACGCGACGCGCGGCAGCGCCGACGACCTCACGCAGGCGCGCTCGCTGCTGACGTTCGCGCAGCAGGCCCTCATGCGCGCAGGCGCCGCGGCCGCCGGCAAGGCCGGCGAGGGCGCCGTCGCCCTGCGCGGCGCGCAGCAGGCGCTCGGTCAGGCGGGCACGCTGCTCACCGGGATCACCGCGGCGCCCGGCGAGTTCGAGGCGACGATGCGGCGG
>DASYJR010000102.1:0-3503 GCA_035996305.1 Amnibacterium sp.
GGCGTGATGTCGGCGATCGTGTCGTCCTCCGTGCGGTTCAGCGACACGGCGGAGGCGTACGGCTGGACGAACACCGGGCAGCTCGTCGGCGTGGCGCTCGGCGCGGCGCTCGCGGGCGCGCTGATCGACCGGACGGGCCCGCAGGCGGCGTTCGCCAGCGCGGCCGTGCTCGCCGCCGCCGGCCTGGCAGCGGCGGCCCTCGCGCATCGGGTGACGCCCGACCTCCGCGGCCGGGACGCGGGTCCGGTGCCGGACACCGCCCCGATCCCGGTGCAGCCGAGCTCCTAGGGCGCGCCCGCGTCCGCGTCCACCCCGTCGTCCGACGGCGGAGGCGGTGCGTCGACGCCCGGCGCGAGCAGGAACGCAGCGATCCCGGCGACGGCGGCCAGACCCGCCGCCACGGCGGTGATCGTGAGCATCAGCGGGTGGCGTCGCCCACCTCGGCGAGCACGGCGAGGCCGTACGCGTCCTCGGCACCGTCGGCGACGTGCTCGCGCCGCTCGCCGCGGAACACGCTCACCACCCGCCAGCGGTCGTCCTCGCTCCGCTCGAGACGCACGAACGTGCCGCGCAGGGCTTCCCGGAGCTGGTCCTCGCGCGGGAACCACAGCGCGTCCTCGATCGCCACCGAGTCGAGCGCCCACTCGGTGGTGCCGTTGAACCCGAGGACGGTGCCGGTCGGGTAGTGGTGGGCCTCGATCGTCATGTCGCTGACGGTGAACAGCTCGGTCCCCGTGGCCTCCATGTCCTGCGCGATGAACTGGAAGCGGTCACCGGCGGCGGGGCGCCAGACGAGGCCGGCCTCTCGGAGCCGCAGGGCGAGCGAGCGGGAGATCATCGGTTCAGGATACGAACCGGACGCCGAACGCGGCCAGGAGCACCGTCGCGACGGCCGGAAGGCCGACGGGCACCGCCGCCGGCACGACGAGGATCCGGCGCCTGAGACCCGGATCCCGCGGCCGGCGCGGCCAGCCCCCCCCGGACGCACGACCGCGCGCGGCTCATCGGCCCGCGCGCGGTCGTCGGCGGATCGCCTGCGCGACCCGGTGCTGTGCGGTGCGCTCAGTTGGCGGCGCTGTACGCGGCCTGGACATCGGACGGGATGCGGCCACGGCTCGACACCGTGAAGCCGTTCCGGTTGGCCCACTCGCGAATGGCCTTCAGGTCGCCCTTCGGCGCCCGCGAGGAGGTGGACGCCTTCGCCTTGACCGCGACATCGGCCTTTCGCGCGGCATTGACGTAGGGCGTGAGCGACCCGCGGAATTCGGCCGCGTGCTCGCTCGTGAGATCGATGGTGTAGCTGACGCCGTCGAGGGCGAATCGCACGCTTTCACCCTCGCCGTCCTCGATCGGCTGCTGCGTGAGGTCGTCGACGAGCTGGACGATGTACTTCTGAGCCATAGGGGGATCTTCTCCTGGTCTGGGATCATGGATGCGCCGGACCGGATCCGGTGCATAGCGCGAGTGTAGCGAGGAATTCGACGAATTCGACACCGAATGCGCGTGTCAGCGATCTTCTTCGGCTTTTCCCTATCCCGTCCACCGCATCGGGCCCGACCGGAATGTCGCGATCGCCGCCCGCTGCGTTCCGGAGGACGGCGATGCCCGCCGATCCGGGCGGATCGGGGCCGCACGCGGCGGCGGTGCCGCGACGGGACCCGTCGATGCAGCGCATTCCGGCGCCAGCGGGCATCCCGTCCGGCCACGCGCGGCCCGCCGTCGCCGTTCCCGCTCCACGGCGGCCTCCGTGTCCCTGCTTTCCCGGGCGACCGGGACCGCGGCGAAGACCCGATAACACATCGCGGCTTGCGGAATGCCGAAGAACGACGGGCGGGAGACACGACCGCCGCGTCGAGCCGGCCGGATAACCATGTCGAGCCCGAAGGACGTGCCCCTATCGGCGCCCCGGACCGGCCCCGATCATTCGGCCCGGAGCACGAGATCGGCACGAGCGGCGGTCGGTGCGATCCGCGCCGCATTCGGCTCGTCGACATCGCGCACCCACGCCTCCGCGGTGGCCCGGCTCTTGCCGAATCGCACGTGCCGCTCGACGAGCCGCGAATACCGCAGGGCCGTGTCGATATCGAGGTACCAGGCTTCGGCGAGCAGCGGACGGATCCGGGCCCAGGGCTCCTCGGGGAGCAGCAGGTAGTTGCCTTCGGTGATCACGACCCGCGACTCCGGCGGCACCTCGATGCTTCCGGCGATCGGCTGCTCGATCTCCCGGTCGAAGGCCGGCGCCCACACCGTCTCGCCCCCCTCGACCACACGGGCGAGCAGGGCCGCGTACCCGGCGCCGTCGAAGGTGTCGACGGCGCCCTTCGCAGCGCGCCTGCCGAGCGCGTCGAGGGCGACGTCCGCCAGGTGGAACCCGTCCATCGGCACGACCGCGACCGGCACGGCACGCGCGACGAGCGCCGCGCCCACCGCGACGGCGAGGGTCGACTTGCCCGCACCCGGCGCGCCCGCGATGCCGACGAGCACGCGCGGCCGCGCCGCCGCAAGGCCCACGAGCCGGTCGGCGAGGACCTCCGGGTCGGCGCGCATCCGCCCATTCTGCCCATCTCCACTCCCCGTCCAGCCCGGGTCCGCTAGACCTGGTCGCGGACGGAAGGACGCACATGGAGCAGCGCACGCTCGGCGGTCGGGGCCTCGTGGTCTCGGCAGAGGGCCTCGGATGCATGGGGATGAGCGCCTTCTACGGGGCGCACGACGACGCGGAGTCGACCGCGACGATCCGGAGGGCCCTCGACCTCGGGATCACCTTCTTCGACACGGCCGACGTCTACGGGCCGTGGACGAACGAGCGGCTCGTCGGCGCGGCCCTCGCGGACCGTCGCGACGACGTCGTGATCGCGACGAAGTTCGGCAACGAGATCGGACCGGACGGCACCCGCACCGGCCGGGTGAACGGCTCCCCCGACTACCTCCGCAAGGCGGTCGACGGGTCGCTGTCCCGGCTCGGCATCGAGGTCATCGACCTGTACTACCAGCACCGGGTCGACCCGAAGGTGCCGGTCGAGGAGACCTTCGGCGCCCTCGGTGAGCTCGTGCAGGCCGGCAAGGTGCGCCACCTCGGCATCAGCGAGGCGTCCGCCGCGTCGATCCGCCGGGCGCACGCCGCGGCGCCCCTGACGGCCGTGCAGACCGAGTACTCGCTGTTCACCCGCGACGTCGAGGACGACGGGGTGCTCGCCACGGTGCGCGAGCTCGGCATCGGCTTCGTGCCGTACTCGCCGCTCGGGCGCGGGTTCCTCTCCGGGCGCATCCGCTCGGTCGACGACTTCGCCGAGGACGACTTCCGCCGCACGAGCCCGCGCTTCCAGGGCGAGAACTTCACGAAGAACCTCGAGCTGCTCGACCGCGTCGTCGCGATCGCCGACGAGAAGGGCGTGACCCCGTCGCAGCTCGCGCTCGCGTGGGTGCTCGCGCAGGGCGACGACGTCGTGCCGATCCCGGGCACCAAGCGCCGCAAGTACCTCGAGGAGAACCTCGCGGCCGCG
>DASYJR010000103.1:0-7746 GCA_035996305.1 Amnibacterium sp.
ATCAGCCAGCGCCACCATCGCGACTGCTCGCGCTCCGGCGGCGGTCCCTCGCCGAGGGCTGCCGCGGCGTCCGCGAGGTCGGCCGCGGTGATCGTCGTCACGTCGTCCCGGTCCAGCGCGTCGACGCTGCGCTCCTCGCCGCGGGTGAGTCGCAGCGCCTGGCGGTTGACGGCCTGCTCGAACAAGGTGCGGGCGAAGCGCGCGTTGCCGGATTCCTCGCCGGGGCGCAGGCCGGCCAGGATGCGGCGCAGCGTCTGCTCGGCGCCCGGCTCGAGCGCGTACTGGTGCTGGGCGACGATCGTGCCGAAGATCGCCTCCAGCTCGTCGGTCGAGTAGTCCGGGAAGGTGATCTCCCGCGCGAAGCGGGAGCGCAGTCCGGGGTTCGAGGAGAGGAACCGCTCCATGAGCCGGGGATAGCCGGCGACGATGACGACGAGCCGGTGCCGGTGGTCCTCCATCCGCTTCAGCAGGATCTCGATCGCCTCAGGACCGAAGTCGAGCCGCCCCTCGCCCTCCGGGGCGAGCGAGTAGGCCTCGTCGATGAAGAGCACGCCGTCGAGCGCCCGGCGGATGACCCGGTCCGTCTTCAGCGCGGTCGCGCCGACGTACTGGCCGACGAGTCCCGCGCGGTCGACCTCCACGAGGTGACCCTTCTGCAGCAGCCCGACCGCCCGGTACATCTCGGCGAGCAGCCGCGCGACCGTCGTCTTGCCGGTCCCCGGGTTGCCGAGGAACACGAGGTGCTGCGACGTCGCCACCTCCGGCAGGCCGTGCGCCTTGCGCCGCGCCTGCACCTGCAGGAAGGCGACGAGCGCGCGCACCTGCTCCTTCACGGTCTCCAGCCCGATGAGGGCGTCGAGCTCGGCCTGCACGGCCGCCAGGGAGCGCGCCGGCGGCGTGCGTCCGGAGAACAGCTCGCCGACGACGTCGTCGACGTCGAGACCGGGGCGCTTCAGCTGGTCGCCCAGACGCCCGAGGGTCTCGCGCAGCTCGTCGAGCGGATTGCGGCCGGCCATGGCGGGAGCATAGGCCGCCCTCCGGCGGGCTGGGCCGGTGCCGGCTGCAGGCCGCCCCCGCACCCGCGCGCATACCGCGCAGCGCACACGCGGGGACGCGGCAGGGCGCTAACCGAGGGCGTCGGCCTCGGGAGGGACGCCGGCCGGCCGGGTGACCGGACGGCGTGCATCCGGTCTGCGCTGCGCGGCCGCACCGGCGACCACGACGAGCGCGATGCCCACGAGCTGCAGGAGGGTCGGCACCTGCCGCAGCACGAGCAGCCCGAGCGCGACGCCGATGGCCGGTTCGAGCGCCATCAGCGTGCCGAAGGCCGCCGGATGCATGCGCCGCAGCGCGAGCATCTCGAACGCGTAGGGCAGCACCGGCAGCAGCAGCGCGAGTCCTGCCGCGGACACCAGCACCCCGACCGTCAGATGGCCTGCGGCCTGGGGGATGCCGGCGATCGCTGCGGTCAGCGCGGCGATCGGAACGGTGAGCGAGAGGCCCCGGATCCCCGTGAAGCGGTCCCCGACCCGCTGGGTCAGGACGATGTAGACCCCCCACCCGACCGCAGCGAGCACCGCGAAGACGATGCCGAGGGCGTCGCTGTTCCCGGACCACGGGGAGGTGAGCAGCACGACGCCGACGAGCGCGAGGGCGGGCCACGCGAGCGCGCGGCCCGCGCCGCTGCGCACCGCCGCGACGGTGAGCGGGCCCAGGAACTCGATCGCCACGCAGGTGCCGAGCGGGATGCGGGCGATGGCAGCGAGGAACGCGACGGTCTGCAGGCCCGTCGTGACGCCGAGGCCGAGCAGCGCGGGCAGGTCCTGCCTCCGCAGCGACCGGAGCGGCGGCCGCGCGATCGCGAGGAAGACCAGCGCGCCGATCGAGAGGCGCAACCACGCCGTGCCGGCCGGCCCGACGGAGGCGATCACGTCCGTGGACAGCGCGGAGCCGAGCTGCACCGACATCATCGCGGCGACGGCGAGCGCCCACGCCGGCACGGTCGGCGCGCGCCGGCTCACCGCGGGTCGCTTCGGGATCGCCACTCCCCGATCGCATCGAGCCGACGGCGCTGCTGCGCCGCCGCCGATCCGTCGGAGCCGTGCCCGCGCTCCGCCAGCCGCTCGCTCACGCGACGGCGGTGCTCGACGGGTTTCGCGTCGTCGTACTTGAACTTCGCGTCGACGCGGAGGATCCGGAGCCGCAGGCCGCGGATCCCGGTCAGCATGCGCCCGTACGGAGGAGCGTCCGGCCGGACCTCTGCGTGCCGGCCCTCCGGCTGCAGATCGGCGAGCTGGGCGGTCAGGATCGCGGCCTTGTCGGCGGCGTCGTCCACGACCGTGGGCCGGCACACGAACTGGACCGAGGCGTAATAGCTCGTGGGGACGCCGTCCTCGTCCGGGACGTGCCCCTGGGTCCGCCAGTATCCCGGGACGTACGCCACGTCACCGGTGACCGCCAGCCGTACCTCGCGGGCGGCCTCGAGATGCGGCCAGACGGGGTTCGGCCGTGCCAGGTGCAGCAGCAGCTCGTCGGCCGCGAGCGTGAAGTGCGTGGGCACGAGGATCGGCGCGGAGGCCGGGTCCTGGTTGTTGACCGCGAGGATCCCGAACCGGTCCACGGCCGCCAACCATGCGTGCCATTCCTCAGGATCGAGCGCCGCGTCCCAGGGGTGGATGAGCACGTCAGTCTCCTCGTGTCCGGGCAGGCGATGCGGCGAGCGTGCGACGGGTGATCCGGACGTCGGGGCCGAGGCGGACGAGCCCCTCCTCCAGCGCGCCGGTCACCTCGGCGAGGGCGGCGTCGCCCACGGGCGCGAGGGCGTCGATGATGAAGAGGGCCGTCCCGGTGTCGTGGCGGAGCTGCGTGCGGCGCCCCTGCCGCCAGTTCCAGCGGCGGCAGGTCACGCCCAGGTCGTCGCGCCAGATCACCTCGCCGCGCTCCGGGTGCTCGACGACGGGGACGCCGTCGTCGACGGTGTCGAAGGGCTCGCTCCCGTCCGCGCGGACGAGACGCGGCGGCCCGGCGTAGCGGGCGGCGTCCTCGCCGCCGACGGGCACCTCGTGCAGCACCGAGATCGCGTTGTAGAGGTCCGTGAGCCGGTTCACCCGGGGCAGGCCCGCCGCCGCGGCTCGCCGGATCAGCGCCTCGACGCTGTTGCGGGTGCGCTGGGGCTTGGCGCCGAAGGCGCGGTACGTCTCACGCCATGCCGCCACGTGCGGCAGCTCCTCCACCGGTCGCGTCCGGAGACGGTCACGGGCGGCCGCCTCGGCCCGCGCGAGCAGCTCCTCGTCGGCGTCGTCGCTCGTGCCCGGCCGCAGCCCGTCGGCGATGAGGAGGACGGCCCGGTAGTCGGTCCGCAGGGCGAAGACCTCGGGAGCGACGGCGGCGCCGGCGAGCAGCGGATCCGGGCCCTCAGGCACCGGGCGCTCCCGCTCGCGACCGGATGCCGACGCCCGGTTCGTGCACGGCGAGGGTGAACCGGGTGGTCGCGTCCGCCGCGCCGGCATAGGCGTGGGGCGCGTCCCCGGGGAACCGCACCGCGTCGCCCACCTCGAGCTCCACGGCGTCGCCGCCCACCTCGAGCGTCAGCGTTCCCTCGAGCACCTGCAGCAGCTCCCGCGTGCCCGCCGAGTGCGCCTCGCTCTCGTACCGCTCCCCCGGCGCGAGGGTCCACTCCCAGAGCTCGACGAGCTCGGGCGGCTCGGTGCCGGCCACGAGGACGCCGCGGCCGCCCCGCTCGCCCCTCCAGAGCACCGCGCCGTCGCCGTTCCGCACGACGTCCACCGGCGCGGGCCCCGTGGCCTCCACCAGGGCGGGCAGCCCGACCCCGAGCGCATCCGCGAGCCGGAGCAGCGTGCCGATGCTGGGGTTGGCGGCTCCCTGCTCCACGTTCACGACCAGGCGACGGCTCACGTCGGCGAGCTCCGCGAGCCGGTCGAGGCTCCACCCGCGCGCACGGCGCTCACGCCGGATCCTCGCCCCGATCACCGAGGCGAGGGCAGCGGTCCCGTTCTCCATCAGTGCAGCATAGTGCACTGAGCGTGCACTCGATGGTCAGGCCGGCGCCCCGGCATCCACCGTGCGAGCCGCCTCGGCGAGCGCGACGAAGAGCGGCAGTCGGAGGGCGTCGTCCGGCCACCCGGTCTCCGGATGCCACTGGACGCCGACGGCCCACGCCGCGGGATCCGCCGCCTCGAGCGCCTCGACCAGGCCGTCGCCCGCGGTCGCCGCGGCTCGCAGCCCGGGAGCGATGTGATCGACGGCCTGGTGGTGCCCGGACGTCACGGGGATGCTCGCGCGGGAGCCGTACGCCGCCGCGCATCGCGTGCCGTCGATCAGCAGGACGTCGTGCACCGCCAGCTCGAACTCCTCGGCCGGGGGAAACCGATGGACGATCGCGCTGTCGGCGAGATCGACGTGCAACGTTCCCCCGTGCACCACGTTCAGCAGCTGCATGCCGCGGCAGATGCCCAGCACGGGCCGGCGGTGCGCCAGCGCGAAGCGGAGCACGGCCGCGTCCAGCGCGTCCTGCGCGGCGCTCACCCCGGACAACGTCGGATCCTCGGCGGGACCGTCGTAGAGCGCGGGGTCCACGTCGCCACCGCCGGGGACCACGAACCCGGCGCAGTCGTCCAGCCCCTCGAGATCGGGGCCGAGCCGGACGGGCCGAGCCCCCGAGCGCTCGACCATCTCGACGACCCCCTCGAACAGGGCCTCGATCACCTCGAGGGGCCCGTCAGTGGCGCCGCCGTGCTGAGCGGGCAGCCGGATCGGGATGCCGACGGCCGGGCGGTCCTGCGTCATGCGCTCGAGCTCCGTTCCGGGCGCGGCGGAAGGGCGGCCCGATCTCCCCCATCCTCGTCCTGCCGTCATCGCGCGCCCGGCTTCCGACTCCCGCCTCCCGCCTCTCGGGCGAACCGGGATCCGCCGCGGTCTACCGTGTGCTGCGACCCGATGAAGGAGGTCCGGTGGGCGACGCGGGAGTGGTCGAGGTCTTCCGGGTGCTCGACCTCACGGGCGTCTTCACGAACGCGGTCCTCGGCGGGGTCATCGCCCGTCAGGAGCGGCTCGACCCGATCGGTTTCGGCGTGCTCGCCGTGCTCTCGGGGCTCGGGGGCGGCCTCATCCGCGACGTCCTGCTGCAGCACGGGCCGCCCGTCGCGCTCAGCGACTACACCTACCTGCTCACGGCCATCGCGGGCGCGGTGGTCAGCTACGTCGTGCGGGTGCGGGGCCGGCTCTGGGAGCGGGTCTGGCCCGTCGTGGACGCGCTCGCACTCGGCACCTGGGCCGCCGCGGGCGCGCAGAAGACCCTCGCCGAGGGACTCGGGTGGCTCGCGGCGATCCTGCTCGGCACGGTGACCGCGGTCGGCGGCGGCGCCGTGCGCGACGTGGTGCTGCGCCGGGTGCCCGGCATCCTCGGGGGCAACACCCTCTACGCGACCTGCGCGATCCTCGCGAGCGCGGTGCTCGTGCTCCTGTCCGGCCTCGGCCATCCGACCGTCGGGCTCGTCGTGTCCACGGCCGTGGGCGGCGGCCTGTGCCTGCTCGCCCGCTGGCGCGGCTGGATCCTGCCGAGCGCGGACGCGTGGTCGCCCACTCGGATGGTGCCGGCGATCTACCGCGAGCGCCTGCGCCGTCGCACGAGCAGGAGGAGGACACCGGGATGACCTGGTCCGCCGCGGCCCGAAGGGGCACGGGAGCACGATGAGCAGCCCACTGTTCGACGTGGCGGGGCGCGTCGCCCTGGTGACCGGCTCGACCCGCGGGATCGGGCGCGCGCTGGTGGGTGGCCTCGCCGAGGCCGGCGCGCACGTCGTCGTGCACGGCCGGGATCGGATCGTCGCGGACGGCGTCGCGGAGCGCATCCGGGGGTCGGGCGGCGAGGCCTCCGCGGTCGCCTTCGACGTGACGGACGAGGGCGCGGTCGAGCGCGGCGTCGCGGCCGTCGAGGCGACCGTCGGCCCGATCGGGATCCTCGTGAACAACGCCGGCCTGCAGCGGCGCGCACCGTTCGCCGAGTTCCGGCTCGAGGACTGGAACGACCTCGTGGCCACCAACCTCACGGGCGCGTTCCTCGTGAGCCGTGCCGTCGCCCGGCGCATGATCCCGCGTGGCGAGGGCAAGATCGTGCACATCGGCTCGGTGCAGTCGCTGCTCGGCCGGCCCGGCATCACGCCCTACGCGGCCACCAAGGGCGGAGTCGCGATGCTCACCCGGGGGATGTGCGCGGACCTCGCGCCGTCCGGCATCCAGGTCAACGCCATCGCGCCGGGCTACTTCGCCACCGACCTGACCGAGGCGCTGGTGGACGACCCCGAGTTCTCCGCCTGGGTGCGGCAGCGCACCCCGGCGGGACGATGGGGCGACAAGAAGGATCTGGTCGGCACGCTCCTGTTCCTGAGCAGTCGGGCGTCGGACTTCGTGAACGGGCAGGTGCTGTTCGTCGACGGCGGCATGACCGCGGTCGTCTAGGCCGGGAGCGAGGAGGGACGCCGTGCGGGCACTGGTCGCATCGGGAGCACGCGAGCTGCGGATCGAGGACCGCGACCCGGATCCCTCGCTCGGGCCGGTCGTGTTCCGGCCGCTCTACGGCGGGATCTGCGGATCCGACCTGCACTACTCCCGTGAGGGACGCGTCGGGGCGTTCGCGATCCTCGAACCGCTGGTGCTCGGCCACGAGGTGGTGGGCGTCGTCGAGGAGGACCCGACCGGCCGGTTCCCGGCCGGCACCCGCGCGACCCTGCATCCGGGGACGAGCTGCGGGACGTGCCCCGAGTGCGCATCGGGCCGCCCGAACCTGTGCCGCTTCGCCCGCTACCTCGGCAGCGCGGCCTCCGTGCCGCACACCCAGGGGGCCTTCGCCGAACGGGTGATGGTGCGGCCGGACCAGGTGCGGGCGCTGCCGGAGGCGCTGCCGACCCTCCGGGGCGTGCTCGCCGAGCCGCTCGGCGTCGGGCTGCACGCGATCGGCCGTGCGGGCGGCGTGGCCGGCCGGCGCGTCCTGGTGAGCGGCGCGGGACCGATCGGCCTGCTCGCGGCGGGTGCCGCGGTCGCCCTCGGCGCCGGGTCCGTCACGGTGGCGGACGTGCTCGCCGAACCGCTCGCGACCGCGGCGCTCCTCGGCGCGACGGCGACCGTGCACCTTCGGGACGCCGCGCCCGAGCCCGCGGGCTACGACGTGGTGATCGAGGCGGCCGGCGTGCCCGCCGCGCTCACGGCCGCGGTGGCGGCGACCACGCGGGGCGGCACCGTCGTGCAGGTGGGCATGCTGCCCGCCCATCCCGAGCCCGTCGCGCTGTCGGCGCTCGTCAGCCGTGAGATCGAGCTGCGCGGCGCGTTCCGCTTCGACGACGAGATCGACGACGCCGTGGCGATGCTCGCCGACCTGCCGGTCTTCGACGCCGTGATCACGCACGTGCTGCCCCTCGGCGCCTACCAGGAGGCCTTCGACATCGCGGCGGACTCGGCACGGTCCAGCAAGGTGGTGCTGTGGATGGGCGACGACTGAGCCGCGGGTCGGGCGGCTCCCCCGGCACCCGCCCCCTCAGCCCGTTCCGGCCGGGACCCGCATCCCTCCCGACGAGAAGTCGTACTCGGCGACGACCTCCGCCGGATCGCTGCACGGCACCCCGTCGAAGACGGGATCGCTGCGGTCACCGGTGAACCGGAGATCGTCCGCATCCATACGGAGCGCGGTGAGCAGCTGACGGCGGACCACCGGCCGGGCCCTGCCGACGGTCT
>DASYJR010000104.1:0-11031 GCA_035996305.1 Amnibacterium sp.
CCTCCAGGTCTTCGACGGCGTCAGCCTGCCGACCACCCTGATCACGCGCGGGCGCACGGCGCTGCTGCACGGCGCGGGCCTCGACGTGTGGACGTGGACGCTGCGACCGGAGAACCGGTTCCTCGAACCGGCCCATCGCCGCGGTCCGGCCCCGGGTGCGCGCGGCGACTGGGTCACGGCCTGGTCGCAGCTGCTCGAGGCGGGGGTGGACGGGATGTTCGTCGACCATCCGGATCTCGCCGTCGCCCTCGCGGACTCGACGCGCTCGCGGGCCGATCGGGCCTGAGCCTCAGCCCGCGCGCCGCACCAGCGGCCGGAGCGCCTCGCCGTGCGAGACCGCGCGGGCGACCGCCCACAGGTCCGCGTCGTCCTCGGGGGCGGCATCGGACGCGGCGAGCGCCGAGGCGAGCATCCCGAACGTGAGGTCGACGCTGCGGTTGTCCCACGTGCGCAGCACGATGTCGTCGAGCACGACGCCGTAGCGTTCTGTCACCGCGGTGAGCACGGCACGGATCCGGGCCCGCTCGTCGTCCTCCGAAAACACCCGACTCAGCGTAGAGCACCGCCGCCGGCTCTCCTGAGCGGTCAGGCCGGGGTGGTGAAGTGCTGCGTCCAGGTGCGCGGGGAGACGAGCGCCGGCGCCGCCCGCCGGTACCGGCGTGCCAGGCGTCGCCAGGTGACCGCGAGTCGCAGGTGCAGGCCGACGCTGTCGCCGAGCGCCGCGGCGAACCCCCGCCGGTCGCGACGGTGCCAGTAGTAGGCGGTCCCGTCGCCGGTCGGCACGAGCACGCTGTCGTGGTGGGGCACGACCCACCAGGTGCCGCGCCGCGATGACAGCCGCACGGCGGGCGCGCCGTCCGTGTCCGCCGGCAGGAGCAGGTGCCGGGCGGTCGCAGCGGCGGTCCAGAGCGCGAGCCGCGGTCCTCGCGGGGCCTCGAGCGGCGTGAGGGCGGTGACCGGGGCGTCCGGCGCGGTCGGCAGCTCGTCGGGGCGGTGACGCCGCTGCTCCGGCGCGGCCGCGGCCAGTGCGAGCAGGGCCGGGAGCGCGTCCGTGAGGGCGGGGCCGAGCGCCTCAGGTCCGACGAGCACGGCGCGCAACCCGTCGTGGCGGCACTGCACGGCGAAGTGCTGCATGGCGAGCGCCTGCTTGAGGTCGAGGGCGAAGCTCGCGGCCAGCACGCCGCTCGCCCGGCCACCGTGCAGCATGGCGGTGACGAGCCGGTTGCGGGCGTGGAAGAACGCCGGCCACGACCGCGAGTCGTCCTTGGTGCGCCACGTCTCGTGCCAGACCGCAGCGCCCGGCAGGCTCACGGTCGGCACGCCCGCCGCCGCGGCGCGCAGGCCGTAGTCCGCGTCGTCCCACTTCAGGAAGAACGGCATCGCGTAGCCGATCCGGCGGATCGTCTCGACGGGGATCTGGCAGGCCCACCAGCCGGCGAAGTCGGCGTCCGTGCGACGGCGCAGGCCCGGCTGGTCGACGGCGCGGACGACGCCGAGGTCGGATCCGGGCAGGGCGGTGTCCGTGGCCTGCCACCAGAAGCTGCGGCGCTGCACCCGTTCGGCGCCCACCTCGAGCACGGTGGGGGCGGCGGTGTCGAACATCTGCAGGCCGACGATCGAGGTGGCCGTCGTGCGCAGGCCGAACTCGTACGCCCGCAGAAGCGAGGCCGGCTCGAGCTCGATGTCGTCGTCGAGCAGCGTGACGAAGCCCGCGGCCGCCTCCGCCGCCGCCTCGTGCATGACGCGGGAGTAGCCGCCCGATCCGCCGACGTTGACCTGGCGGACGACCCGCAGGAGCGCCGGCAGCGCGGCCCGCGCGCCGAGATCGTCGAGTGGGACCGTGCCCTGGTCGACGACGACCGCCCGGCGCAGCACCTCCACGAGGGCGGGCGCGGCGGCGATGCGGCGGAGGTTCAGCGCGACGGCCTCGGGACGTCCCATGGTGGGCATGCCGACGACGAGGCCGGGCGCACGCACCGGCGTCTCGGTCACGAGCCACGCGGCGTCGACGATGCGCACCTGGCGCGGGCCGGCCTGCAGCTCGAACCAGACCGTCCCGCCGGCCGCGCATTCCGCGATCGACACGTCCATCGCCGACGGCTCGCCGGCGTCGAGCAGCAGCGAGTCGACGACCGATGCGGCTCCGTCGACGGTCCGGTGCACCGTGAGCACGGCGGCGCCGTCCACCTCGATCTCGAGGCGGACCCGGCTGGATCCGGCGGCGGCGGCCCAGTACGCGGCCGGGAAGGCGTTGAAGTAGCTGCCGAGGTCGGCCGTGCCGCCGGCCGGCACCACCAGGTCGTGGCGACGGCCCGTGGGCGTGGCACGCACCGCACCGGGCAGGCCGCCCGTGAGGTACAGGGCGGGCGGCACACGGCGGTCGGCGAGCGGACCGACGACGTCGTGCACGCGGTGCCAGCGACCGGTGCGACGCACGGGCGGGGCGGTCGTGAGCGAGCGATCGGGTTCCATCGCGGTCGACGCTACGGGCGCCAGCCGAGCCGGAACCGGTCTGCGCGGCGCATCCCGTGCGACGAACAGGTGAACATCCGACGGCGGTCGACGGCGCGATCGCGGCCGTCGCCCGCAGGTCACCGGCGGCCCCTACCATCCGCGCCATGCCCCCCGTTCCGACGATCGTGGACCAGGCCGGGATGCTGCGCGCCCTGCTGACCGCGCGGAGCGACGGCCGCGAGCCCGTCCGGATCGCCGTCGTCGGCAACGCGCCGCTGCCGACCTCGGCCGAGCGTGCGGCGCGGATCGACGGCAGCGACCTCGTGGTGCGCATGACCACCTTCGCCCTCGACGGCGACGCGCCCGCCGTCGGCCGGCGCACCGACGTCGTGCTGCTCCATCGCGGCGTCGTGGCCGGACCCGGCACGTTCGCCACCCATCGCGCGCGGCTCTACCTGCTCGCCGAGCCCGGCCGCGACCACTGGGAGCGCGAGGCCCTCCCCCGGTGGTGGCCGCGGGACCTCGAGCTCGTCCCCCTCGGCAACCGGGAGTTCACCGATCCGTTACGCGCGCTGCTCGGGTACGGCCGGCGCTCGGTCTCCTGGCCGACGACCGGGACACTCGCCGTTCACCTCGTGCACCGACTCTTCCCGCATGCACGCATCCTGCACACGGGAACCAGCCTGCTGGACCGCGATCCGGCGGATGACTCCGCGCTCCGCCACCACTGGGGAACCGCGATGACGCTCACGCCGGAGCACCGGTTGGCCCGCGAGGGCGCCCTCCTCGCCTCCTGGCGGACCGAGGGATGGCTCGAGGTGGCCGCGTGAAGGCCGCGCGGCGGTGGGCCCGCGGGCGCTGGAACGTGCTCCGGGCGCGCCGGCCGCGGGTGACGGGCGCGGCGGAATCGGGACTGCTCGGCATCCGCGGCGCCGGGCACCTCGTCGACGAGGTCCGCGCGATGCGCACCCGCGTCGCCGAGCTCGAACGCGACCACGAACTGCTCGCCGCCCACGTCGCGGCTCTGGCCGAGGCCGCACCGGGCGACGGGCAGCCCGCTCCCTCCGTGGAGGCCGCCCGGCTGGCCGCCGTCGCCTTCTACGAGCAGCGGATCGCGGCGCTCGAGGCCCGCCTGGCGTCACCCGCGAGCCTCCGACACGCCCGGAGCACCGCGGCGCGGGCGACGGCTGCAGGAACGTCGGGTTACGGGACGGAGAACGCATGAGCCCGCTGCGCGCCGGCGAGATCGTCGCCCTGATCCCCGCCCGCGGCGGGTCCAAGGGCGTGCCCGGCAAGAACGTCGCGCGCATCGGCGGTGTGCCCCTCGTCGCGAGGGCCGTCGCCGCGGCGCTGGCCGCCGGTTTCGAGGACGTGCGGGTCACGACGGACGACGCGGCCGTCGCCGAGGTCGCCGCCGCGGCCGGCGCGGGGATCGTGGAGCGCCCGGCCGAGCTCGCCGGCGACACCGCGTCCTCCGAATCCGCACTGCTGCACGCCCTCGACGTGCTCGAGGCGCAGGGGCTCGCCCCGCGCGCCGTCGCGTTCCTGCAGGCGACGTCCCCGTTCCTCGAGCCGGCCGCCCTGCGCCGCGCGGCCGACCGGGTGCTCGGCGGATCCGCCGACAGCGTGCTCGCCGCGTTCGAGACGTACGCGTTCCTGTGGCGGGTCGATGACGAGGGGGCCGCGGTCGCGGTGAACCACGACGCCGCGTTCCGTCCCCGCCGGCAGGACCGGCAGCCCCACTACCAGGAGACGGGCGCCTTCTACGTGCTGCGCACCGACCTCTTCCGACAGCATCGGCACCGGTTCTTCGGCCGCATCGCGCTCGAACCGGTGAGCGAATCGCGGGCGCTGGAGGTCGATTCGGCCGAGCAGCTCGAGCTCGCGCGCGGCCTCGCGCCCCTCCTCGATCCCTCCGCCGACGGCGTCGACGTCGACGCGGTGATCACGGACTTCGACGGGGTGCACACCGACGACACCGCGACCGTCGCCACCGACGGTGTCGAGGCCGTGCGCGTGAACCGCTCGGACGGCATGGGGGTGGAGCGGCTGCTGGCCGCCGGTGTGCCGGTGGTCATCGTCTCCAAGGAGCGGAACGCGGTCGTCGCCGCGCGCGCCGCGAAGCTCCGGATCCCCGTGCTGCACGGCGTCGACGACAAGGCCTCCGCCGTCCGTCGCTGGTGCGGCGACGCGGGGATCGACCCGGCACGGGTGGCGTACGTCGGCAACGACGTCAACGACCTCCCCGCGCTCGAGATCGTGGGCTGGCCGATCGCGGTCGCCGACGCGCACCCGGCGGTGCGCGCGGCCGCGCGGCTCGTCCTCACCAGGCCGGGCGGCCACGGGGCCGTCCGGGAAGTGGCGGAGCTCGTCCTGTCCGCACGTGAAGGAAGGAACACCAGGCAATGACGACCACGATCCGGATCGGCCGGCACACGATCGGCGACGGCGAGCCCGTCTACGTCATCGGCGAGATCGGCCTCAACCACAACGGGGACGTCGAGATCGCGAAGAAGCTGATCGACGTCGCCGCCGTGGCCGGCGTCCAGGCGGTGAAGTTCCAGAAGCGCACCCCCGAGATCTCCACGCCGGAGCACATGAAGCAGGTCCCCCGCGAGACGCCGTGGGGCACGATGACGTACCTCGAGTACCGCTACCGCGTCGAGTTCGAGCGGGAGCAGTACGGCGAGATCGCCGCCTACGCGGACAGCCGCGGACTGGACTGGTTCGCGTCGCCGTGGGACGAGCCGGCCGTCGACTTCCTCGAGCAGCTGGACGTCGTCGCGCACAAGGTCGCCTCCGCGTCGGTCACCGACAAGGGCCTGCTGCGCCGCCTCGCGGCGACGGGCAAGCCGGTGATCCTGTCGACGGGCATGTCCACGCTCGAGCAGATCGACGCGGCCGTGAGCATCCTGGGCACGGACCGGCTGCTCATGCTGCACGCGACGTCGACCTACCCGCTGCCGCCCGAGGAGGCGAACCTGCTCATGATCGACACCCTGAAGGAGCGCTACGGCGTGCCGGTCGGGTACTCCGGTCACGAACCCGGCCTGCAGATCTCGATCGCCGCGGTCGCCATGGGCGCCGTCGCCGTCGAGCGGCACATCACCCTCGACCGCGCGATGTGGGGCAGCGACCACGCCGCCTCACTCGAGCCGCACGGCCTGATGAGCCTCGTCCGGGACATCAGGATCATCGGCACCGCTCGGGGCGACGGCGTGAAGCGGGTCTTCCCGGGCGAGCTCGCGCCGCTCTCGAAGCTCCGCCGAGTCGATGGCTGATCGCCCGCGGGAGCAGGACGCCGCCGTGCGGCTGTCCGTCGTCGTGCCGTGCCACGACGCCGCGCGGTTCCTTCCGGCCACCATCGCGAGCATGCGCGCGAACGCCGGCGACGACATCGAGTGGGTCCTCGTCGACGACGGCTCCCGGGACGGCACGGCGGAGATCCTCGGCGGATTCGCGCCGCCGGCAGGCCGAGCCGTCGTCGTCAGCAACCCGTCCGCCCTCGGGCTCGCCGGTGCCCGCAACGCCGGCACGGCCGCCGCGAACGGCCGGTACGTCACCTACCTCGACGCCGACGACTGGTACACGCCGGGCTACCTTCCGCGCCTCGCGGACGCGATCGATGAGCTGGGCGTCGACTTCGTCCGGGTCGACCACGTCCAGACGGCGGGCACGAGGAGGAGCACGCACCGGGCGCCCGAGACCCGGCGGGGCGTTCGCCTGGATCCGCACGAGGGGATCGGCACGCAGCCCGAGCGGAGGACGATGGTGGACTACCCGTACGCCTGGTCCGCGGTCTACGACATGCGGCTCCGCGAGGAGGGCCTGCTCACCGTGGACCCCGGGTTGAAGACGGCCGAGGACCGGCTGATGGCATGGCGCCTCCACCTCTACGCGAGGAGCTTCGCCGTCGTCGGTCTGCTCGGCTACTTCTACCGGCGCGAGGTGCCCGGCTCCCTGACCACGATCGGCGACGAGCGCCAGCTGCACTTCTTCGACTCCTTCGACGCGATCAGGGCCGAGCTCGGCGCGAGCGAGCACTTCGCGGGCTTCGAACCGAAGTTCGTGCGCTCCTATCTGGGTCTCATCGCCCACCACGAGGTGAGCCGCGCGCGCCTCCACCGGGAGGTGCACCGCACGTTCCGGCGGCGGGCCCGGCTGACCATCCGGTCCCTCCCGCGCGATCTCGTGACCGAGGCGGTCGGCTCGATGGACCCCGCCCGCGCGCGCATCCTGTCGGCACTCGCATGAAGGGCGTCACGCAGCTCTTCGAGGCGTCCGGGCCGTATCAGGTGATGGTGCTCGCCGCGGCGCTCGACTCGGGCGCCTTCCCGCCCGCCGACCGGCGGATCCTCCTGACGTCGATGAACGCGGCGGTCCCCGAGGTCGCCCGGCCGCTCGAGGACGACCCGGCGATCGCTCCGCTGCTGTCCCGCTTCGACTCGGTGGTCTCGTTCAACGCGCTGATCTTCCCGCTGCACCCCAAGGGCTTCCGTCCACGCGCCGAGGAAGCACCGCTGTTCGAGCGGTCGTTCCGCCGGGAGCTCGGCATCCCCGACGGCCACCGGATCGAGCTCGCCCTCGAGTCGATCCAGACGCCGCCCGCGCGCACGATCCTGGACGTGTTCGCCGAATCGCCCGTGACCGTCTACGCCGAGGGGCTGATGAGCTACGGGCCGACGCGGGACCCCCTCGACCATCAGGCGTGGGCACGGATCCAGCGCCTGCTCCACCTCGACCTGATCGAGGGCCTGACCCCGATCCTGCTCGGCGAGTACGGGGTGAGGGCCGAGGTCATCGACGCGGCGGCGTTCCGCGCGGTCGTCGCAGGGCTCGCCGGCCCCGGCCGGGAGATCGGGGAGGCGTACGCCCTCGTGCTCGGCCAGTACCTCGCCGACCTCGACCTCGCGTCGCCGGAGCAGGAGGCCGACATGTACGGGCGCTGCATCACGGCCGCGGCGGCATGCGGCATCGGCCTCGTCGTCTACAAGCCGCACCCGAGTGCTCCGCCGTCGTACACGGAGGCGCTCCGCCGACAGGCCGCGATCCACGGGATCCGGTTCGAGGTGCGGGCCGACCCCGTACCGGCCGAGGTGCTCTACGAACGCGAGCGCCCCGCCCTGGTCCTGGGCTGCTTCTCGACCGGCATCGTCACGGCCGCCCGGTTCTGGAACATCCCGGTCGCCTGCGTCGGGACGCGGGAGGTCCTGGCGTCACTCCCCCGGTTCGAGGACAGCAACCGGATCCCGCTCGTGCTGATCGACGTCACGGTGCCGAAGGTGCAGGTCGACGGGCGCCCCGAGCCGGTGCCTCCGCCGGCCCTGGACCTGCGCGCCGTGCAGCGCCTCGTCATGACCGTCGGCTACTGCATGCAGTGGCGGGCACGCCACGGCTTCCGAGACGACGCGGTCCGGCATCTCCTCGACGGCGACGACATCGTGCACGCCTACGTTCCACGGCGGCGACTGCGCACCCTGCTGCTGCCGGGCGGCGTGCCGATGGTCGTGTCCGCCCACGCCTTCCGCCGCGTGGTGGTACTGCTCGTGGGACTCCGGTCCCGGCAGCTCGCCATGCGACGCGCCCTCAGGCGGCTCGGCGTGGCCTGACCGGATCCGCCGACCTCGCCTCGACGGGGCCGGGCGCCCTGGAGAGCCGCTCAGGGGACTCGTCCCTGGACCTCCGGTCCGCGGGATCCATCGCCTCGGCCCTGTCGTGCCGAACCTCGACGCGGTCGGGCGTGCCGATCACGAGCAGGAGCGACCACGCGAGCGCGGCGACGGCGCCTCCCGCCGCCGCCCCTGCCAGCGTGTCGGTCAGCCAGTGGGCGCGCAGGTAGGTGCGATCGAGCGCCATGAGCAGGACGTAGCCGGCGCCCGGCAGCCACCCGGCTCCTCGCGGGACCAGCACCGCGGCCGTCACCGCGATGACCGCCGCGTTCGCGACATGTCCGGAGGGGAACGACCCCAACCCCGCGAACACCGTCCCGCCCGGATCCACGCGGTGGGAGACGACCTTCAGCAGCAGGACGTCCGCCTCGGACAGCAGCGCCGCCACGACGAAGATCGAGGCCGGCAGCACCCCTCGGCGCCGGAGGATGACGACGGCGAGCAGCGCCCCGACGACGATGCCGCCCGGGAACCCGCCGACGACCGACAGCAGCCCGGCGGCGGTATCGAGGACGGGCGTGTGCACCCGCGCGATGGCGTGAGCCCACGCGTGATCGAGGCGGGGCGTCGGCGGCGCATCGGCGAACGTGGCCGCGCCGGCCCAGACCGCGAGCAGCGTCAGGCCGGCCACGAACGCCACGGCTGCTGCTCGTCGGCGGCCTGCTGGAGCCCACGCCGTCCGGTGCGGGGCCGACCGGTCCGACCAACCGGATCCCCGGCTCACCGCTCGGGAGGGGAGTCGAGCACCTGGGTGCGTCTCGCCTCGAACTCCTCGTCCGAGAGCACTCCCTGGGCGTGCAGCTGCGCGATCCTCACCAGCTCGTCGGCGACGTCGGGCGTGATGCCCGGCTCACCGATCGGCGGCTCCCTTCGCACCGGGTCGTCGCTCAGCATCCGCAAACCGTACGAGAAGGGGCGCTCATCCGGCACTGGTGTCGCGAGCCCGAGCCGCTCCTGGTCGCGGGGTGGGCCACGGCGCGACCAGCTGGCCGGAGTGCGGCTCCGGGACGGACCTCCCGGACGCCGCTCCGCGGATCGGCCGTCAGACGCCGCGGTCCTCGCTGGTCATGTCGCCGGTCGTCGGCGCCCCCGCCGGGGCGTAGCGCAGCATGACCGCGCCGCTGCCGGACACCGCCGGTGGGGCGAGCAGCGACAGCCGGGCCGGGACCGCGCCGTCGGGAAAGACCTTCTTGCCCTGTCCCAGCACGACGGGGAACACCCACAGGGCGAGCTCGTCGTACAGCTCGTCGGCGAGCAGCGTCTGCACGAGGTCGAGGCTGCCGATGACGTGGACGTCCTCGTGCCGCTCCCGCAGCGCGCGCACCTCCGCCGCGAGGTCGGGACCGAGCTGCGTCGATCCACGCCACTCGAGCGTGCGGGGCGACCTCGAGGCCACGTACTTCGGGATGCGGTCGAAGACCTGCCCGATCCCGCCGTCGAGGCCCTCCGTGTGGTGGGGCCAGTAGGCCGCGAAGATGTCGTAGGTCCTCCGGCCGAGCAGCAGCGCGTCGATCCCGGCGAGGCGCTCACCCACGGCACGCCCGACGACCTCGTCCGTCACCGGCGCCTGCCAGCCGCCGAACCGGAAGCCGCCCTCGGGATCCTCCTCCGGTCCGCCCGGCGCCTGGCCGACCCCGTCGAGGGTCACGAAGAGGTCGATCGAGATCCTGCCCGCCATGGCGTCGCTCCTTCGCACCGCGCGGCGCGATGAGGGCGCCGCGGCCCCAGGCTAGGAGCGCCGGCCCGCCACGTCGAGGGTGTCGGTCCGATGACCGCGCTGTCACCATGGCGACATGGAACACGTGCTCGGCATCGGCGGGACCTTTCTGCGCGCGAGGGATCCGGCGGCGTTGACCGCCTGGTTCCGGGACCGTCTCGGGCTCGACATGGACGAGGCGGGCGTGTGGCGGCAGGACCCCGGCCCGACCGTGTTCGCGGCGTTCGACGCCGGCACCGACTACTTCGGATCCCGGGCGCAGGGGACGATGCTGAACCTCCGCGTCCGCGACCTGGACGCGATGCTCGCCCAGCTGCGCGCCGCCGGCGCCGACGTCGCCGCCGGGACGCAGGAGGCGGAGGGCCTCGGCCGGTTCGGCTGGGTCACGGATCCCGAGGGCAACCGGATCGAGCTGTGGCAGCCGGTGTGATCGCCGGATTCCGCTCGGTCGGTCGGACGTCCGGATCCCCGCTCGCGAGGGCGAGCGGGCGGATCGTCAGGTCGTCCCGCGGTCCCGCCGCCTCGATCCGCCGCGCGGAACCCGTGGCCCCCTGATCGGGCAGGTCTAGCTGCGGGATGCCGGGATGGTGACGCCCGTGTACGCCTCCAGCGACGCGAGCAGCCGGTCCTGGAAGCCGGGGTCCTCCGCCGCCGGATGCGGGGAGCGCCGCTGCTGGTGGAACCAGTAGCCGCCGCTGCTCCGCGTCGCCGGGTCGTCGCCGGCGGCGAGCCACTCCTGCGTGCGGTGCCCGAGCCGCAGGTCGTCCGGCGCGCCGGGTCCGCCCATCCGCGTCGGGACCCAGCCGGGATTCACGGCGTTCGAGGCGAGGTCCGGCCGCCGGCGCGCGACCGCGAGCGCCAGCGCGGTGACGAACAGCTTGCTGTCCGAGTACGAGCCGGTCCCGCCGCGGCCGCTCCAGTCGATGGAGGCGAGCTCGGGCCGGCCGCCGCGGTGCAGATCGCTGCTGAGGTAGACCAGCCGCTTCGGCGACGCGATCAGCGCGGTGAGCAGGTAGGGCGCGACGACATTGACGGTGAGCACATGCGGCCCGCCGAGCACGCCGGCGTTGTGGATCACCGCATCCATCGGCCCGAGCCGGTTGACCTGGGCAGCGATGTCTCGGGTCTGCTCCGTGTCGGACAGATCCCCGACGACGGCCACGGCGCCGCGGTCCACGAGGGCGCGCACGG
>DASYJR010000105.1:0-5068 GCA_035996305.1 Amnibacterium sp.
CGAGTTCGAGCGACAGACCGCGGCGGTCGACGCGGTGACTCGGCCCGGCGCGCTCCGCCTGCTGCTCGCCGCCGAGTCCGCCGGGGCCCTCGCCGCCGCGGAGATGTGGCACGCGGGGCTGCCGTGGCGCGCCGACGTCCACGAGCGGATCCTCGAGCAGCGGCTCGGCCCGCGCGTCGGCGAGGGTGCGCGTCCCGCGGTGCTCGAACGGCTCGCCGCGGAGATCCGCGCAGCCCTCGCAGCGCCGGCGCTGAACCCCGACTCGCCGGTCGAGCTCGTGAAGGCACTCCGCTCCGCCGGGCTCGCGGTGGAGACCACACGCTCCCGGGAGCTGGGCGCGCTCGAGCATCCGGCGATCCCGCCGCTGCTCGAGTACAAGAAGCTCGCCCGGCTCGCCAGTGCCAACGGCTGGCACTGGCTCGACACCTGGGTGGCGCAGGGTCGGTTCCGTCCGGACTACGTCGTCGGCGGCGTCGTCACCGGGCGGTGGGCCACGCGCAACGGCGGCGCGATGCAGCTGCCCAAGCAGATCCGCGCGGCCGTGACCGCCGATCCGGGGTGGCGTCTGGTCGTCGCGGATGCAGCCCAGCTCGAGCCGCGGGTGCTCGCCGGGATGGCGCAGGACCGCAGCATGGCCCAGGCCGGGCACGCTCGCGACCTGTACGACGGCATCGTGGCCACGGGCGCCGTGGCCGACCGGAACGCGGCGAAGTACGGCATGCTCGGTGCGCTCTACGGGGCCACGCAGGGCGCGGGCGGGCGGCTCGTGCCGCGGCTCGCGCAACGCTTCCCGCAGTCGCTCGGGCTCGTCGAGCGTGCCGCCCGCATCGGTGAGCAGGGTGCTGTGGTCTCCACGTTGCTCGGCCGCACCTCCCCGGCGCCGTCGGACGCCTGGCGGGCGGCGCAGCGGGTCGCGGCGGATCTCGATGCCGACCCGATCGCGCTGCGGCGCGCCCGCTCGCTGGCCCGCGACCAGGGCCGGTTCACCCGCAACTTCGTCGTGCAGGGTACCGCTGCCGAGTGGGCGCTCTGCTGGATGGCGGAGCTCCGCAAGCGGCTGTGGGCCCTCGGGACCGGCCCGCTCCGCGCACGACCGCACCTCGTCTACTTCCTGCACGACGAGGTCCTCGTCCATACGCCCGAGGCCCTCGCCGACGATGCGGCGCTCGCGGTGCAGGAGGCCGCGGCCGCCGCCGGCCGGCTCCTCTTCGGCGACTTCCCGATCGACTTCCCCCTCGACGTCGCCGTCGTCGATTCCTACGCAGACGCGTGAACGTGTGCGGCTGATGCGCAGCCGGGACGGCGTTCAATGCCGATCATGACGAACGAGACCCCGACCACCGCCCGCCGCGTCATCGCCCCCGAGTACGGCGGTCCGGACGTGCTCCGCGTCGTGGAGGAGGACGTCGTGCAGCCGGGCCCCGGCCAGGTGATGATCGCCGTTCGCGCCGCCGGGGTGAACCCGGCCGACTACAAGGGCTTCTCCGGTCAGCGGAGCGCCGACCCCGATGCGCTGCCGATCAAGCCCGGCTACGAGGTCGCCGGTGTCGTGGCGGCCCTCGGCGCCGACACGGAGCTCGCATCCGCCGGGGGAGCGGTCGGCGACCCGGTGATCGCCTTCCGGGTCCGCGGCGGCTACGCCTCCGTCATCACCGTGCCGGCGAAGGACGTGTTCGCGAAGCCCGACGCCCTCGACTTCCCCGCCGCGGCGAACCTGCTGCTCGTGGGAACGACCGCGGCCGACATGCTCCACGCGGTCGACGCGCAGGACGGCGAGACGCTGCTCGTGCACGGCGCCTCGGGCGCGGTGGGCGTCAGCCTGCTGCAGCAGGTCCGGCGACGGGGGATGCGAGTGATCGGCACCGCGGCGGACCGCAACTTCGACATGGTCCGCCGTTTCGGCGGCGAGCCCGTCGCCTACGGCCCCGGACTCGAGCAGCGCGTACGCGACCTCGCGCCCGACGGCATCGCCGCCGCCTTCGACTGCGTCGGCACGGACGAGGCGGTCGACGTCTCCCTCGCGCTCGTGCCCCCGCAGCGGATCGTCACCATCGCCGCCTTCCAGCGCGCGCAGCGGGACGGCATCCGGGTCGTCGGCGGCGGCATGCCGGAGAGTGCCGCCTTCCGCGACCGCGTTCGGCCCGACCTGATCGCCCTGGCCGCAGCCGGCGACCTCGTCGTCCCGGTGGCCCGCACGTATCCGCTCGACCGGGCGACGGAGGCGCTCACGTTCCTCGCCGAGGGGCACCCGAGGGGCAAGCTCGCGCTGCTCCCGTGATCGCACGGCGCGTCGCCTCGACGGCCGCTGGGGCGCGGGGGACAGTGGATCCCGCCTCCGCCCCTCCACTCCCACGAGCGCTCGTCCCCGGTGCGGCGCGCCGTCGAGCAGGTTCTCGCCTTGTCATTCCGGCGTGTCGTCGGGCATACTTCCGGGGAGTCGAATAGGGCTCCGCTAATTTCATAAGCGGTGGCATCGGTTCATCCGTTCACCAGGTCGTTGGGGAAGACGCATCTGTTCGAACGGAGGACGAATCCATGGTCACCACCTCCGCCCGGGGCGTGCTGTACGTGCACTCGTCGCCTCGCGCGCTCTGCCCCCACGTCGAGTGGGCGGCCGGTCGCGCGATCGGCCGTGCCGTCAGCTTCACCTGGGCTGAACAGCCGGTGCTCCGCGGTTCGCAGCGCACCGACTTCTACTGGGAAGGCGCGCCGGGCACCGGCGCCGCCATCGCGAGCGCGCTCCGCGGCTGGGAGCACCTGCGCTTCGAGGTCACCGAGGACCCCCGCGACGGCGTCGACGGCAGCCGGTGGCTGCACACGCCCGACCTCGGGATCTTCCACGCCCAGACGGACGCGGCGGGCAACGTCGTCATCCCCGAGGACCGGATCCGCAACGCCATGGAAGCGGCCGGCACGAGCATCATCGAGCTCCACCGCGAGCTCCGCCTCGCCCTCGGGCAGGCCTGGGACGACGAGCTGGAGCCCTTCCGGCACGCGATCGGATCGTCCTCCGTCACCTGGCTGCACCGCTCCGCGGTCTGACCACCTCGGCCGCGACACGCCCGGGATGACATCCGTGTAATTCGACGGCGTGTCGCCTGGTCGCGCACACCGCGCACAGATACCGTTTTTGAGTCAGCGGATGCGAATTCTTCAGTGTTCGGGCTGTATGGGTAGCGGCCCTCGAACCTCAGCATCTTGCGGCAGAAGAGCCCCCGTCCGGATGGGTACCGGCCGGGGGCTCTTCCCTGTGCTGATGGTCTTCGATCCCGAAGGGGATCGCTGACGTCGTCGGCCCGTCCGGCCGCCGCGCGCGAGGGGCGGCGTTCCCGTCCCGGGATCGGCTCCGCTCGACGGAGTGTCGCCTGCGACTCCCCGTGTCGTTCCGGCGCCGGCTTGCGGTGCTGGCCGGTCAGGCGCTGGCGAACGCCACGACCGCGTTGTGGCCGCCGAATCCGAACGAGTTGCTCAGTGCGAGCACGTCGCCCTCGGGCAGCTGCCGGGGCGTCGTCGCGACGTCGAGGGGGATCTCCGGATCCTGGTCCGTGAGGTTGATCGTCGGCGGCACGGTGCGCTCCGACAGCGCCTTCACCGTGAACAGCGCCTCGATCGCGCCGGCGGCGCCCAGGAGGTGACCCGTCGAGGCCTTCGTGGCCGTGACGACGACGTCGTCGAGGTGGTCGCCGAACACGTGCGCCAGCGCGCGGTACTCGGCGATGTCGCCGACCGGCGTGCTCGTGGCATGCGCGTTCACGTGCTTCACATCGCGGATGTCGTGGCCCGCCGCGCGGACGGCCGCGAGCATCGCGCGGGCCGCCGCCGACCCCTCCGGGTCCGGCGCGGTGATGTGGTACGCGTCGCTCGTGACGGCGGATCCGACGACGAGCGCGTAGATGCGGGCACCGCGGGCCTTCGCGTGCTCCTCCGTCTCGAGCACGAGCGCGGCGGCGCCCTCGCCGAGCACGAAGCCGTCGCGGTTCGCGTCGTAGGGACGCGAGGCGTGCGTCGGGTCGTCGTTGCGCTTCGACAGCGCCTGCATCGAGGCGAAGGCCGCAAGCGGCAGGGGATGGATGCTCGCCTCCGTGCCGCCCGCGATGATCACGTCCGCAAGGCCGGCCTGCAGGTGCTCGACCGCGTTCGCGAGCGATTCGGTGCTCGACGCGCAGGCCGACACAACGGTGCGGGCACCGGCCCGTGCGGCGAACTCCATCTCGATGGCGGCCGCCGGCGCGTTCGGCATCAGCATCGGCACGGTCATCGGCAGCACCCGGCGCGGGCCCTTCTCGCGCAGGGTGTCCCACGCGTTCAGGAGCGTCCACACGCCACCGATGCCGGTCGCCCAGTCCACGCCGAGGCGCTCCGGCTCGACCTCGGGGCTGCCCGCGTCGGCCCACGCCTCACGCGCGGCGAGCAGCGAGAACTGGCTGCCGCGATCGAGGCGCTTCGCCTCCACCCGGTCGAGCACCGTGTCGGGCTCGACGAACGCCTGGGACGCGAACGTCACCGGCAGCGACAGCTCGCTGACCCAGGGGTGCTCGAGGGGGCGGGCGCCCGAGTCGCCGTCGAGGAGCGCCGACCAGGTGTCCGGGGCGTTCTGCGCCAGGGGCGAGAACGTGCCGAGACCGGTGACGACGATGCGTGGGGCAGCCATGGAGCGGATCGGACCCCGTCAGTGCTGGGCGGCCACGATGAAGTTCACCGCGTCGCCGACCGTCTTCAGGTTCTTGACCTCTTCATCCGGGATCTTGACGTCGAACTTCTCCTCGGCGTTGACGACGATCGTCATCATCGAGATGGAGTCGATGTCGAGGTCGTCCGTGAAGGACTTGTCCATCTCGACCGTGTCGGTCGCGATGCCCGTCTCGTCGCTGACGAGCTCGGCGAGGCCGGCGAGGACTTCTTCGGTGGACTGGGCCATGTGTGTCTCCTTGAGGTGTTCGGTGGATTTGCGCGTTCGGTGGAAGCGGGATTCGAGCTTATCGGGGAGCGGTTCCGCGCCCTGTCAGGGCAGAACCACGACCTGGGCGCCGTAGACGAGTCCGGCGCCGAAGCCGATCTGCAGCGCGAG
>DASYJR010000106.1:0-4351 GCA_035996305.1 Amnibacterium sp.
ATGATGCGGTCGGCGCCCGCGGTCTTGAACAGGTCGGCGACGAGGCGCGCGGAGATCGGCTCGCGCCCGCGGCCCTTCTTGTCCTGACGGGAGTAGGGGTAGTAGGGCACGACCGCCGTGACCCGCTTCGCCGACGCCCGCTTCAGCGCGTCGAGCAGGATGAGCTGCTCCATCAGCCACTCGTTCACAGGTGCCGTGTACGACTGGATGACGAACGCGTCGGCGCCGCGGACGCTCTCCTCCATCCGGGTGTAGATCTCGCCGGAGGCGAAGGTGCGGGCGTCGACGGGCAGGAGCGTCGTGTCGAGCTCCGCGGCGACGGCCGCCGAGAGCTCGGGGTGGGATCGACCGCTGATGAGGACGAGCCGTTTCTCGCCCCTGGTCTTGATGCCGGTCACTCGCGTTCCGCGTCCTCCCCGGGCGCGTCCTGGCGGTGCCCCGCCGTGACCGCCGCGTCGGTGCCCGGTCGGTGCGACTCGACCCAGCCCTCCATGTTCCGCTGCGGCGCCACGTTCACGGCGAGGGCTCCGGCCGGGACGTCCTTGCGGACCACCGTTCCCGCGCCCGTGTAGGCGCCGTCGCCAATCGTAACGGGGGCCACGAACACGTTGTGGGAGCCGGTGCGGACGGCGGATCCGACGCGGGTGCGATGCTTCGTCACGCCGTCGTAGTTCGCGGTGATGGTGCCGGCGCCGATGTTCGACCGCTCCCCCACCTCCGCGTCGCCGACGTAGGAGAGGTGCGGCACCTTCGATCCGGCGCCGATCACGGCGTTCTTCGTCTCGACGAACGTGCCGATCCTGCCGCCGGCACCGAGCCGCGTGCCGGGCCGCAGGTACGACCAGGGGCCGACCTCGGCGCCCGCGCCGATCACGGCGAGCGTGGCGTCGACGCGGTTCAGCCGGGCGCCCTCGCCGACCTCGCAGTCGACGAGGGTCGTGTCCGGGCCGATCACCGCGTCCCTGCCCACGACCGTCGCGCCCCGCAGCTGGGTTCCGGGGCGGATCTCGACGTCCTCGGCGAGCTCGACCGTCGCGTCGATCCAGGTCGTCGCCGGATCCTGGACGCTGACCCCTGCGAGCTGCCAGCGCAGCACGATCGCGTCGTTCACCCGCCGCTGCACGGCCGCGAGCTGCACCCGGTCGTTCACCCCGGCGGTCGCCTCGGGATCCGTGGCGACGACCGCGGTCACCGGGCGTCCCGCCCGCTTCAGGGCCGCGATCACGTCGGTGAGGTAGCGCTCGCCCTGATCGTTCGCCGCGTCGAGGGCGGTCAGCGCGTCCGCGAGGCCCGCGATGCGGAAGAGGTAGACGCCCGCGTTGATCTCGTCGATGCGCCGCTCGGCGTCGGTGGCGTCGCGGTGCTCGACGATGCGGTCGAGGCCGCCCGCCGCATCACGCACGATGCGGCCGTAGCCCTTCGGATCCGGCATGCGGGCCGAGAGCACGACGGCGTCGGCGCCCGCACCGGCGGCGAGCAGGGGCGCGAGGGCCGCCGCGTCGAGCAGCGGCACGTCGCCGTTCAGCACGAGCAGGTCGCCGTCGAAGCCGGCGAGCGCGACGAGCGCCTGCTCGACCGCACGGCCGGTGCCGGGCACCTCGTCCTGATCGACGACCAGCGCCTCCGGGGCGGCGCTCACGACCGCCGCCGCGACCGCGTCGCGCTCGTGCCGCACGACGACCGCGAGGCGCGCCGGTTCGAGCGCGCGGGCGGTGGCGAGCACGTGGGCGATCATCGGCAGGCCGGCGATCGGATGCAGCACCTTCGCCGTGCGGGAGCGCATCCGCGTGCCCTGCCCCGCGGCGAGGACGACCACGGCGAGCGGCCGGGAGGAATCGGTCACGGGGTGCTCCAATGGGGGTGGGCTCGGTGCTCCGCCTCCAGGACTCGAACCTGGACCTCACAGCTCCAAAGGCTGTCGTGCTGCCATTACACCAAGGCGGACGGCGACAGCCCAGTGTGCCAGAGCCCCTTCCGGCATCAGCCGCGCAGTGACCGCCGGAGCTCGCGGCGGAGGTCGTCGAGCCGCACGGCGACCTGCCGCACGGTCTCCTCGGTGAGCCGGCCCGCGGCGGCGGCGGACTTCAGGTCCGCGAGCACCTGCGCCCGGAACTCCGCGAGGTGCACCTCGGCGCGGCCGAGCTCGGCGCGGCCGGGGCGCTCCTCGCGGCCCGGGGCCGCCGGGCCGGTCGGATGCGTGGATCCGGTCGCGCCCGCGGACGCGGCCGCGAGGTCCGCCCGGAGCGAGCGCATCGCGTCGCCGACGGTCGCCCGGACCTCGTTGGCGAGCCGGCGCACGGAGTCGCCGACCTCCTCCTCGATGCCCTCGAGCTCCCGTCGCCGGGAGGCCAGCTCCGCCCGGCCCGCCGCCGTGATCGCGTAGACCGTGCGCCGACCGTCGCTGCGGCCCACGACGAGCCCCTCCTCCTCGAGCTTCGCGAGACGCGGATAGATCGTGCCCGCACTCGGCACGTACGTGCCGCCGAACCGGTCGGACAGGCCCTGCATCAGGTCGTAGCCGTGCTGCTCCCGCTCGTCGAGCAGGGCCAGCAGCACGAGCCGCAGCTGACCGTGGCCGAAGACGGCGGCGCTCACGCCAGGGCCGCGTGCACGACGCTCACGTTCCCGCTCACCGAGTTGACACGGAACGGCACGCGGGGTCCGTCCTCGGGGCCGCCGACGCCGGTCCAGCGGCCGCGGACGTGCCCCTCCCGGTGGTCGTCGAGCTGCAGCCGGCCGCTCGCGGTCGTGATCGCGTACTGGATCCGCACGTCCGCGTCGAGACGGGCCGTGACGCCGCCGCTCACCGTGTTCACGACCACCGCGCGCGGCGCGCCCGCGATCTCGAGGAACACCGGCGCGGACACCCCGTCGGAGGCGAAATCGGTGATCCGCCCGGCGACGGTGATCCCGCCGCTCACCGTGCGCACGACGACGGCGCCGTCGTGCTCCCGCACCGCGACATCGGCACTCACGCCGTTCACCTGGAGGTCGCCGGTGACGCCGTCGACGACCACGTCGCCGCTCACCGTGCTGATCGAAGCGTCGCCGGTCAGGCCGCTGACGAGTGCGCTCGCCGACACGACGCCGAGCTTCAGCGCGGTGCGCCGCGGCACGAGCACGCTGACGTCGGCAGTGGCCGAGCCGTCGAAGCGGCGGATGGCGCTCAGCCAGTCGTCCCACCGGATCTGCGGATGGTCGAGCACGAGGCTCCCCCCGCGGACGGCGATCCGCAGCGGCCGGCCGGACACCGTGTGCACCTCGACCCGGGCGGTCGGCTCGTCGTGCGCCACGACGTCCACCTGCCCCGCGATCAGGCCGATCTTCAGCCGGTCGATGCCCTCGAGGTCGATGGTCCTCGGGCCTTCGACCTGCCACTCCTCGTCCATGCGGTCCTCCTTGTCCACGCGATACATCGTGACGCGATACAACGCGAGTGTACGCATCGTTCGCCGGACCGCAAGGGCGTCGATCCGATCGGTTCATCCGGTGGTGCTAGTCAAGGCCGGTGCTCTCCGTCGCCGCGCCGGCCCGCCCCTCCACGGAGCGGGCGCCACGGGCGAGCGAACGGCGATGGCCCCCGGAGGCGCTCCTGCTCGGGATGGTCGGCGTGCTCGTCGCCGGCTGGCACGTGGACGTGCCGGCGCTCTGGCGTGACGAGGCGGCCTCCGTCGGCGCGGCCCTGCGGACGTGGTCGGCGCTCGGCGGCATGGTCGGCCGGGTCGACGCGGTGCACGCCGCGTACTACGCGTTCCTGCACGTGTGGTTCGCGGCCGTGGGCTACACGCCCCTCACCCTGCGGCTGCCGTCCGTGCTCGCGGCGGGAGGCACGGCGGCGCTCGTCACCGTGCTCGGCGCGCGGCTCGCCGGGCGTCGCGCGGGGATCGCGGCGGGCGCCGCCGCCGCGGTGCTCCCGTCGCTCGTGTGGGCCGGCGGCGAGGGCCGTTCGTACGCGATCAGCGCGCTGCTGGCGTCCGCCGCCACGCTCGCCCTCCTGCACGCCCTGGGCCCGCACCGCAGCGCGCTCGCGGCGGCCGGGGCGTGGGCGGGGCACGCCGCGCTGCTCGCGCTGGCCGCCGTCGTGTTCCTCGACGACCTGCTGCTCGCGGGGGCCCACGTCGTCACGGCGCTGCTCCTCGGGCGCGGACGGCAGCGGCTGGGCGGCCTCGCATCGGCCGTCGCCGCGACCGTCGCCGTGCTGCCGCTGGTCCGGCTCGCCGCGACCCAGACCGCCCAGGTCCACTGGATCGCCGCGTCCGTCCCTCGATCGCCGTGGCACCAGATCGCGGTCGAGCCGTGGTTCCGGTCCGACCTCGTGGCGGCGGCGGTCCTCGGCGTCCTCCTCGCCGGC
>DASYJR010000107.1:0-7643 GCA_035996305.1 Amnibacterium sp.
CCGACGTCAAGAAGACCGATGGCATTGCCATCAACCTCTGGGCGGGGATCGCCATGATCGTGCTGGGCGTGCTGTTCCTGATCTGGGACCGCCTGAGCCCCGTTCCCGAGGAGGACATCGTGAAGATCTTGACCCAGAAGGACGCCAACACGGCGGCCGAGGACGCGGAGTCCAGCCGATGAGCGCCGGGCTCGACCTGCTCTTCGTCGGCGGCTCCGGCATCATCAGCGCCGCGAGCGTGCGCCTCGCCGTCGAGCGCGGCCACCGGGTGACCGTGCTGAACCGCGGCCGCACGAGCATCCGCCCCCTGCCCGACGAGGTGGAGGTGCTCGTCGCCGACGTGCGCGACCCGGCGGCCGTCGACGAGGTGCTCGGCGGGCGCGAGTTCGACGCCGTCTCCCAGTTCGTCGCCTTCACGACGGACCACGTGCAGCCCGACGTCGACCGGTTCGCCGGCCGCACGGGGCAGTACGTCTTCATCTCGAGCGCGTCCGCCTACCAGAAGCCGCCGCTGTCGGTGCCGGTGACGGAGTCCACGCCGCTGAAGAATCCGTACTGGCAGTACTCGCGCGACAAGATCGCCTGCGAGGACCTGCTCGTCGCCGCCTACCGGGAGGCCGACTTCCCGGCCGTGATCGTGCGCCCGTCGCACACCTACGACGACACGAGTCTTCCCACCCTCGGCGGCTGGACCGACATCGCGCGGATGCGGGAGGGCAAGCCCGTCGTCGTGCACGGCGACGGCACCACCCAGTGGACGCTCACCCACACGGACGACTTCGCCGTCGGCTTCGTCGGGCTGCTCGGCCGCCCGGAGACGCTCGGCAACGCCTACACGATCACGGGCGATTCCGTGCCGACCTGGGACCAGGTCTACACGTGGCTCGGCAAGGCGGCGGGAGCCGAGCCGGAGCTCGTGCATGTGGCGTCCGAGACGATCGCCGCAGCGCTGCCCGACAAGGGGGCCGGCCTCGTCGGTGACAAGGCGCACTCGATGCTCTTCGACACGACGAAGCTGCGGCGGCTCGTGCCGGAGTTCACCACGACGATCCCGTACGCGGTGGGCGCCCGGCGTTCGATCGCCTGGTACGACGCGCACCCCGACGCCCGGCGCGTGGACGCGGAGCTCGACGCCGCGTTCGATCGGCTGGTGTCCGCCGCGCGCTGACCGCGGCGGCCGCGGAGATCGAGCGGATCGCGCGGTTCCGGCGGAGGCTCCGGAACCGCGCGGCGCCCGTCGCGGGCGTTGTTGATTCTTCTTCGTTTCGATCTGTACTTCTGTGGGAAGAGCGAGTACTCTCACGGAAACACAGATCGTCGGCATCGATGCCGACGCGGAGGCGCAGATGTACGCGACGGAGCGGCACACACGGATCCTCGAGGAGGTCGAGTCCGCCGGGCGCGTCTCGGTCGCCGGTCTGTCGCGGTCCCTCGACGTCACGGGGGAGACCATCCGCCGCGACCTCGACGCCCTCGAGGCGGCCGGAGCGCTGCGCCGCGTGCACGGCGGCGCCGTCCGCCGCGGCAGCGCGATCGAGCTCGGGCTGCCGGAGCGCCAGCAGCGCAACAGCGGGGCGAAGCGCGCGATCGCCCGGGCCGCGCTCGCGCTGATCCCGACCACGGTGCCGGCCTCCATCGCGCTCGACGCCGGGTCGACCACGGCAGAGCTCGCCGAGCTGCTCGCCGGCTGGCGTCCGCGCTCGGGTGAGGGTGTGCTCGACGTGCTCACGCACGCGATCCCGCTGATCGGGCTGCTGCAGACGAACCCCGCGCTCGCCGTGCACGCGGTCGGCGGCGTGGTGCGGCCCACCACGAGCGCGGCCGTCGGCGCCGTCACCGTCGAGGGGTTCGCCCGCGTGCGTCCCGACATCGCCTTCGTCGGCGCCAACGGCCTGTCGGCCGGCTTCGGCCTGTCCACCCCGGACGAGCGGGAGGCGGCGGTCAAGGCCGCCATCGTGCGCTCCGCCCGGCGCACCATCGCGCTCGTCGACGCCTCGAAGCACGGCGACGAGTCCCTCATCCGCTTCGCCGAGCTCGCCGACATCGACACGCTCGTCACCGATGCGGCGCCCGCCCCCGACCTCGCCGCGGCGCTCGCCGCGGCGGACGTCGAGGTCGTCGTCGCCTGAGCAGTCCCCCCTCACCGAAGAAGGAGCACGCGCATGCAAGCCCCCCTCATCACCCCGGGCCTCGTCGCCCTCGACGCCGACCTCGGCGCCGAGCGCCGCGACGTCATCCGGGCGCTCGCCGACCGCGTCGTCGGCGCAGGTCGCGCCACCGACGCCGATGCGCTCTTCGCCGACGCGTGGGCGCGGGAGCAGAAGACCGACACCGGCGTGCCCGGCGGCATCGCCATCCCGCACTGCCGGTCCACCTCCGTGCTCGAGCCGACCCTCGCGATGGCCCGGCTGCGGCCGCCCGTCGACTTCGGCGCCTTCGACGGGCCGGCGGACATCGTCTTCTTCATCGCCGCGCCCGACGGGGCCGGGGAGCTGCACCTCCAGCTGCTCGCGAAGCTCGCGCGCTCCCTCATCCGCGAGGACTTCACCGCCGCGCTGCGCAGCGCCGAGTCGCCCGAGCGCATCGTCGCGCTCGTCGAGGAGGCCACCGCCGACGAACCCGCCGGCGCGGCCGCCGCGGCCCCGGCCGCGGACAGCGGCCGCCCGGTGCTCGTCGGCATCACGTCGTGCGCGACCGGGATCGCCCACACCTACATGGCCGCCGATGCATTGACCAACGCCGCGAAGAAGCTCGGCGTCGAGCTGCACATCGAGACGCAGGGCTCCGCGGGCACGGTCCGGCTCGATCCGGCGCTCATCGAGCGCGCCGGCGCGGTGATCTTCGCGAACGACGTCGACGTGCGCGACAAGCAGCGCTTCGCCGGCAAGCCGGTCGTGCAGGCGCCCGTCAAGCGCGGCATCGACCACCCCGAGGACATGGTCCGCGAGGCGCTCGCCGCCGCCGCCGACCCGAACGCGCCCCGCGTGCAGGGCGGCCCGTCCACGGGCTCGTCGACCGGGCCTCGCGACGGCGAGCGCGTCGGCGCGACGATCAAGCGCATCCTGCTCACCGGCGTGAGCTACATGATCCCGTTCGTCGCGGGCGGCGGCCTGCTCATCGCCCTCGGCTTCCTGCTCGCGGGCTACGGCATCGCGCTCGGCCACGGCACCAGCGGTGTGAACAACGCGGTCTTCACGCTGCAGACCTACACCCTCGGTCACCTGCCGCCGGAGGGCCTGCTGTACTACCTGGGCGCCGCGGCGTTCGTGATCGGCGGGGCGAGCTTCGGCTTCCTCGTCCCGGCCCTCGCCGGGTACATCGCGTACGCGATCGCCGACCGTCCCGGTATCGCGCCGGGCTTCGTCGCGGGCGCGATCTCGGTGTTCCTCGGCGCCGGCTTCCTCGGCGGCATCGTCGGCGGCCTGCTCGCCGGGTACGCGGCGTACTGGATCGGCAAGCCGACCGTGCCGCGCTGGCTGCGCGGCCTCATGCCGGTGGTGATCATCCCGCTGCTCGCCTCGATCGTCGCGTCCGGGCTCATGCTCCTCGTGCTCGGCGGCCCCATCGCGGCGCTCACCAAGGCGCTCAACGACGGCCTGACGCACATGACCGGCAGCGCCGCGATCCTGCTCGGGGTCGTGCTCGGCCTGATGATGTGCTTCGACCTCGGCGGCCCGATCAACAAGGTCGCGTACTCGTTCGCCGTCGCCGGCCTCTCCGCCGGGACGGCCGCGAACTTCCAGATCATGGCCGCCGTGATGGCGGCGGGCATGGTGCCGCCGCTCGGGATGGCGTTCGCGTCGACCGTGCTCTACCGCCGCGGCTTCACCGAGGTGGAGCGGGAGAACGGCGCGGCCGCCTGGCTGCTCGGCGCCTCCTTCATCTCGGAGGGTGCGATCCCGTTCGCCGCCGCCGATCCGCTGCGCGTCATCCCGTCGAGCATGGTCGGGGGCGCGATCACCGGCGCGCTGTCGATGGCGCTGGGCCTGCAGAGCCGCGCGCCCCACGGCGGGATCTTCGTGTTCTTCGCGATCAACAACCCGCTCGCGTGGACGATCGTGATCCTGCTCGGGGCCGCCGTGACGGGCTTCGTGCTCGTCGCGCTGAAGCGCTTCGTGCGCCCCGGCGCGAGGAGCGCCGTCGAGGAGCCGTCGACCGCGTCCTCGGCGCAACCGGTGGCCGCGGCGGTCTGACCGTCGCGCGGATCCGGAGTCCCCGGACGACACGCCGTTCCCCGCAGCCGGGAGACGGCGTGTCGTCCGGTTCCCCCGGTACGGCCCGATGAGGGATGCTCCCGGACTCGTTCAATACGGTGAGCGGCATGACGTCCGTCCCGCCCCACCGGCCGCGCGGCAGCGGGGACGGCTGGGTGGAGCTGCCGGACGGGCGGCGCTTCTGGGGGCGCGCCGGGGCGGCCGGGCTGCTCGCCGTCACCCCCGCTGACGAGGTGCTGCTCCAGCACCGCGTGGCCTGGAGCCATTTCGGCGACACCTGGGGGCTGCCAGGCGGTGCGCGGAACGTGGGGGAGTCCTCGATCGAGGGTGCCCTCCGTGAGGCGCGCGAGGAGACGGGGATCGACACGGCCCTGCTGCGGCCCCGGTTCGCCGTCCGACTCGACCTGGACGTCTGGACCTACACGACGGTCGCCGCGGATGCGCCGACGGCTCTGCCGATCGCCGTCTCGGATCCGGAGAGCACCGCGCTCGAATGGGTCCCCGCCGGCCGGGTCGCCGAGCTGCCCCTCCACCCCGGCTTCGCCGATGCGTGGCCGCATCTGCGCGAGCTGCTGCCCGTGCGCCCCGCCCTCGTGGTCGACGTGGCGAACGTGGTCGGCTCCCGGCCCGACGGCTGGTGGCGCGACCGCGCCGGCGCGGCGACCCGGCTGCTCGCCGCCCTCGCCGCCCGGGCGGCCGCGGGGTTCCCCGCCGACGGCAGTGGCCCGCTGCCGCTCGTCGTCGCCTGGCCGGAGGTCGTCGCCGTCGTCGAGGGGGAGGCGCGGGCGGCGGCGAGCGGCGACCATCGGCCCGTCGAGGTCGTGCCCGCTCCGGGGCACGGCGACGACGAGATCGTCGCGCAGACCGTGCGCCTCGTCGCCGGAGGACGGCGCGTGCGCGTCGTGACGGCCGACCGGGAGCTGGCCGACCGCGTGCGCGCCGCCGGCGCGGTCGAGGTCACCGGGCCGTCGCAGCTGCTCGAGCTGCTCGGCTGAGCGCGCCTCAGACGGCCGCGTGCTCCCGCCGCCAACCGGCGAGCCGGCGCACCTGCGCGTCGGGGTCGTCGAGCAGCGCCGGCACCGCCGACGCCGGCAGGCCGGGGTTCAGCACGGCCCAGCAGCGCACACGCCCGTCGCGGTCCTGCGCGAGCCGCTCGACGAGCTCGACCGGCGCCGCCTCGTTGCGGGCGACCTCGCCGCGCACCGACGCCTCCGGGTCCGCCGCGAGCGCCGCGAGCACGTCGGCCGGCGCGTGCCGGTTCGAGGCGACGCTCTGCCGGATGCCCGGGCTGGCGTGCTGCGCGAGCAGCCGCAGACGCGCGATCTTGCTCTCCGTGACGGGCGGCGCGAGGTGCAGCACCGCCGCATCCGCGGCATCGACAGCCGCCGCGTCGCGCCGGATCTGCGCCCGCTGCGCGGGGGTGCTGAAGCGGATGCACGACATGGCGGCAGGCTAGCGGGCCGGTCCGACCGGAGCGGCTGTCCGTAGACTCGACCCCCGTGCCGAGCGACGAGCCGGTGAGTGACGACCTGCTCACCATCCCCAACCTGCTCTCGCTGGTGCGCCTGGCCCTCATCCCGGTGTTCCTCGGCTTCCTGATCACGGGGCAGGACGTGCTCGCGCTGATCGTGCTCGTGCTCGGCGGCGTGACCGATTTCCTCGACGGCTTCCTCGCCCGGCGGCTGCACCAGGTGACGCGGCTCGGCAAGCTGCTCGACCCGGTCGCCGACCGCCTCACGATCCTCTCGGCGACCATCGGCCTCACCTACCGCGGTTTCCTGCCGCTGTGGCTGCTGCTCGTGGTCCTCGCCCGCGACGTCGGGATGCTGTGCCTCGGCGTCGTGCTGGCCCGCACCCGGACGCCGCCGCCGCCCGTCACGTGGGTGGGCAAGGCCGCCACGTTCCTGCTGCTGTCCGCCCTGCCGCTGCTCGTCGTCGCGGGCGCGTTCCCGTCGACCTGGTCGATCCTGCTGCCGGTGGGCATCGGCGTCGCGGTGGTCGGCGCCGCGCTCTACTGGGCCGCCGGCGTCGGCTACGCGGTGTCCGCCCGCAGGACCATCGTCGGCGGCCGGAACGACACGCCGGAGCCGTCCGCTACCCTGATTCGCCAGAGGAGGTCGCCCGATGGTCGATGAGCGTGACGGCCGCCCCAAGGGGCGTCGTGAGGACCCCAACGCGGGGCCCGAGACGACCGCGTCGTTCGGCTACGAGTTCGGCTCGCAGCTGTCCCAGATGGCGGGCCGCTCCACCGAGGAGCAGGCCGCGGTCAACGCGCTGCCCTCCGGGTCGGCGCTGCTCGTGGTGCGCCGCGGCCCCAACGTGGGTGCGCGGTTCCTGCTCGACTCCGACGTCACCGTCGCGGGACGGCATCCGTCGGCCGACATCTTCCTGGACGACGTGACCGTCTCCCGACGGCACGCGCAGTTCCTGCGGCACGGCACGGCGTTCGAGGTGAAGGACCTCGGCAGCCTGAACGGCACGTTCTTCGACGGCGTACGGATCGAGACGGCCCTCCTGTCCGACGGCGCCGAGGTGCAGATCGGCAAGTTCCGCCTGACCTTCTACGCCTCCCGGCTCGACCTCGCGCGTCTCGCGGCCCGGTGAGCGCCGCCCTGCCGCAGCGCCGCGAGCCGGCGACGCTGCCGAACACGCTCTCGATCGGGCAGGTGCTCGGCCGGCTCGCCGACGACTTCCCGGAGCTCAGCCCCTCGAAGCTGCGGTTCCTCGAGGACCGTGGGCTCATCCACCCGGCGCGCACCGCGTCCGGCTACCGCAGCTTCTCGCCGGCGGACATCGAGCGGATCAAGCTCGTGCTGCTGATGCAGCGCGACCACTACCTGCCGCTCAAGGTCATCCGCAAGTACCTCGCCGACCTCGACGCGGGTCGCGATCCGGCTTGGCCCGGCACCGCGGCCGGCTCGCCGTCGATCCTCGGCACCGAGCGCCGGTACTCCCGCGACGAGCTGCTCGCGGACACGGAGGCCGGCGCCGACCTCCTGAACGACGCGGTCGCCGCCGGGCTGCTGCCCGCCGCGGAGATGTACGACGAGACGGGCCTCGCGACGCTGAAGGCGCTGGTCGACCTGCGCAGCGCCGGGATCGAGCCGCGCCACCTCCGCGCGATGCGGATCGCGGTCGAGCGGGAGCTCGAGCTCGTCGCGAACGCGCTGCTGCCGATGCGGCGCCGGCCCGACGCCGCGAGCCGCGCCAAGGCCGACGAGCGGGCCGTGGAGCTCGCCAACCGGCTCGACACCGTGCGGTCGGCGCTGGTCAGATCGACCCTCGCCAAGCACGCCTCCTAGAGGAGAACCGCATGACGCCGCCCGACACGCCGCCGCGCCGATCGCGGATGTCGTTGCCGGGCGCGCATCCTCTGGGTAGCGTGAACCCCCGAACGCGTCCCGCCGTTGGTGGGCCCGCGTGGGGGGT
>DASYJR010000108.1:0-5176 GCA_035996305.1 Amnibacterium sp.
TGCCAGTCGGAAGCGCATGTGCGCCCGACGTCCATGAAGGAGTCTCCCGATGACGACTACCACCGATCCGTCCGCCGCGACCGACGTCGACTTCAAGGTCGCCGACCTCTCCCTCGCCGATTACGGCCGCAAGGAGATCGAGCTCGCCGAGCACGAGATGCCCGGGCTGATGTCCCTGCGCAGGAAGTACGCGGCCGAGCAGCCCCTGAGCGGCGCCCGCATCACGGGCAGCCTGCACATGACGATCCAGACCGCCGTGCTCATCGAGACGCTCACGTCGCTCGGAGCCGAGGTGCGCTGGGCCAGCTGCAACATCTTCTCCACCCAGGACCACGCCGCGGCAGCCGCGGTGGTAGGCCCCGACGGCACCCCCGAAGACCCCAAGGGCGTGCCGGTGTACGCGTGGAAGGGCGAGACGCTCGAGGAGTACTGGTGGTGCATCGAGCAGACGCTTGTGTGGCCCGACGGCCAGGGCCCGAACATGATCCTCGACGACGGCGGCGACGCCACCCTGCTCGTGCACAAGGGCGTCGAGTTCGAGCGGGCCGGCCGCATCCCAGAGACGAAGGAGACGGACGGCGCCGAGTGGCGCGCCGTGCTCGACGTGCTCCGCCGCGCGATGGACCTCGACCCCGAGCGCTGGCAGCGCATCGCCGCAGACATCCGCGGCGTCAGCGAGGAGACCACGACCGGCGTGCACCGGCTCTACGAGCTCGACCGCGACGCGAAGCTGCTCTTCCCGGCGATCAACGTGAACGACTCCGTCACGAAGAGCAAGTTCGACAACCGGTACGGCATCCGGCACTCGCTGATCGACGGCCTCAACCGCGCCACCGACGTGCTCATCGGCGGCAAGACCGCCTTCGTGGCCGGCTACGGGGACGTGGGCAAGGGCGCCGCCGACGCGCTGCGCGGACAGGGCGCCCGGGTGATCATCGGCGAGATCGACCCGATCACGGCACTGCAGGCCGCGATGGACGGCTACCAGGTCACGCCGCTCACGGACGTGCTCGGCCTGGTCGACATCGTGATCACCACCACCGGCAACACGAACGTGGTCACCGTCGAGCACCTGCTCGGCATGAAGCACCTCGCGATCGTGGCGAACGTGGGGCACTTCGACACCGAGATCGACATGGCCGGCCTCGAGTCGCTCGACGGGGCCGAGCGGATCCAGATCAAGCCGCAGGTGCACGAGTGGCGGCTGCCGACCGGCCGCAGCGTGATCGTGCTCTCCGAGGGGCGCCTGATGAACCTGGGCAACGCGACCGGGCATCCGTCGTTCGTGATGTCGATGAGCTTCACGAACCAGGTGCTCGCGCAGCTCGAGCTGTGGGCGTCGCCCGAGGCGTACCCGGTCGGCGTCGCCGTGCTGCCGAAGGTGCTCGACGAGGAGGTCGCCCGGCTGCACCTCGACGCGCTCGGGGCGAAGCTCACTCGGCTGACCGACGCGCAGGCCGCCTACCTCGGCGTCGACCCGGCCGGTCCCTACAAGGCGGACGCCTACCGCTACTGACCGCGCCCCGTCAGGCGGCGGCGGCGTCCGCGTTCTCCGGCCAGCCGTTCAGCAGGGTGACCGAGCGGGCGGCGTCGACGAGCCGGGCCGGCGTCCTCGCGGTGTGCAGCAGCGCGCCCGCGGCGGGACCCCGGACCACGGCCGCCGTCGCGAGGGTGTTCGCCCGCACCGCCGACGAGGCGGCCACCGACACGGTGCGCCAGACCGGCGTGCCCGGCAGCCCGGAGCGCGGATCCAGGATGTGGTGCGCCCGGCCGTCGCCCCGGCGCCACGTGCGGCGCTGCGTGCTGGAGGTCGCGATCGCCCAGCCCTCGGCGAGCGAGACGTGCGAGGCCGGGTCGCGCGGCAGATCCTGCACGAGCACCTGCCATCCGCCCGCCGGCGCCGGCCCTCGCGCCGACAGGTCGCCGCCGAGGTTCACGAGCGCACCGCAGCCGAACCGGTCCGCGATCGTCTCGGCGATCGCATCCGCCGCCGCGGCCTTCGCGGTCGCGCCGAGGTCGAGCTCGACGCCGTCGGGCACGACGAGCAGGTCGCCGCTCACGTGCACCTGCTCCCACGCGGCGAGCGGCCGGCCGACGGCCCCGATGGGTCGGCCGTCGTCGGGCACGAGCCGGATGTCGCGGTCGTAGCCCACCGAGCGGAGCGGTGCGCCGAGCGTGGGGTCGACCGCACCGTCGCTGAGGCGCGCGGCCTCCAGGGCGACCCGCACGAGGCCCGCGAGCACCGGGCTGACCCGGACGCCGTCGGCGGCTCGGTCGCGCAGCCGGGAGGTCTCGGAGTCCGCGCGGAACCGGTCGCACGCGTCCGAGACCGCTTCGAGGCGGCGCTGGGCGAGCGCGCAGGCCGCGTCGAGCGCAGCGGGCCGCGTGACGAGCACCTCCGCCGTCGTGCTCCACACGGGCCACGTGCGCTGGGCGATGGTCATGAGCCGCTCGATGTCGTCGAGCTCGAGCCGGAGCCCGCGCTGAGGCCCCGGGTGGTACCGCTCTGCGCCGTGGTGCCGCTCGCGGTCGTGGAGCCGGACGACGCGGTCGTGCCCGTCGTGATCCCGGCGACGGCCGAGTAGGCGCCGTACCCCGCGAGTCCGGTCAGGGCGATCCCCGCCGCCGCCAGCAGGGCGCCGACGCGTCGCCTGACCCGGCGGCCCGTGTTCCGTGCGTCCATCTGAACCTCCCTGCGCCGAGTATCGGGACTCGGCCGATGAGGTCCCTATGGGACGCGGGTGGTGCGCCGATGCGTCGCCCGCACGGTTCCTGGGGAGGAGTCAGCGGTCCGGGAATCCGTGCGGGTTCGTCTCCAGCACCTGCGAGAGCTCGAGGAAGCGGTCGCGCTCGAGCATGAGGGCGGTGAACTCGCGGTCGCGGCGGATCGCGGCGACGGCGGCGAGGAGCAGCTCGGGTTGGGTGTCGACGGCCGGTGCCACGTAGGGCGACGCCTCGGCGGCCAGCTCCGCGGCGAGCCGCGCCCGGCTCGCGGGCGTCATCCGCGGCCCTTGCACGAGGAACGCCGTGATGCGGCGAGCGAGCGGATCGGGCAGGCGCGCGACGTCGGCGATGCCGGCCCACTCCTGCAGCTGCACGGGCACGCCCAGCGCGTTCATCGGCGGCCGCGGCACACGCTCGTGCTGGCTGACGGTGCCGGCGAGCAGGTCGCCGAGCCGCTTCGCGCGGCGGTTCAGCAGGCCGGTGATCGCGGCGACGCTGCCGAACGTGAACACGAGCTCCATCACGCCGGTCAGGGAGCGGATGAACGCGTGCCGGAACGAGATCGAACCGCCGTCGTCCCGCACGATCCGGGCGCCGACGGCGAGCTTGCCGAGCGAGCGGCCCCGGGTGGCGGTCTCGAGCACGGCGGGCGCGACGATGAACGACACGACGAGGTCCACGACGACGAGGGCGGTGCCGATCGCCTGGTCCGCGTGCGTGGCGCCCGACAGCAGGCCGATGCCGAACAGCAGCGCGAAGAACAGCACGAACTCGGCGACGAAGTCGATGATCGCGCCGGCGGCCCGGAGCACCCAGCTGGTCGAGCGCACCTCGAGCGCGACGGCCTCACCCGTGACGATCCCGAGGTCGTCGGGCGCGCTGGTGCTCGACATCCGGCCTCCCTCTCGCGCAGGTGCGCCCGCCCAGCCTGCCCGTCGCGGCCGTGCCTGTCGAGGCGCCCTGCGTTCCGCCGCCTACGCTTCCCTCGTGGATCTCGACGCGCTCCGGGCCGCCCGGGAGGGCGAGTGGCAGCGGCTCGACTCCCTCGCGAACGGACGCCTCGACGGGCGGGGGAGCGACGAGCTGATCCTCCGCTACCAGGACGCCGCCGCCGACCTCTCGACCGTCACCACGACCGCCGGCGCGGTCCCGCTCGCCGACCGCCTGTCGGTCTCGCTCTCCCGGGCCCGGATGCGCTTCACCGGCACCGGGGCGAACCTGCTGAGCCAGATCCCGCGGTTCTTCCTGCTGCAGCTGCCCGCCGCGTTCTACCGGCTGCGCTGGTGGACGCTCGTGATCGCCGTCGTGAGCGTCGCCGTCGCCGTGGCGTACGGCGCGTGGGCGGCGAACTCGCCGCAGGTGATCGCGAGCTTCGGCGACGACGCCCGGCTGAAGCAGCTCGTGAACCACGACTTCGTCAACTACTACAGCGCGAACCCCGCCGCGTCGTTCACGAGCCAGGTGTGGACGAACAACGCCTTCATCGCCGCGCAGTGCGTCGCCTTCGGCATTCTCGGCGTCTACGTGCCGTACATCCTGCTGCAGAACGCGCAGAACGTCGGTCTGACCGGTGGCGTGCTGATCCACTACGGCCGCGCGGACACGTTCTTCCTCTACATCGCCCCGCACGGCCTGCTCGAGCTGACGAGCATCTTCGTCGCCGGGGCGGCCGGGATGCGGATCTTCTGGAGCTGGATCGCACCCGGCGCCCGCACGCGCGGCCAGGCGCTCGCCGAAGACGGGCGGGCGCTGTTCACGGTCGCCCTCGGATTGACGCTGTCGCTGTTCGTCTCCGGATGCATCGAGGGGTTCGTCACGCCGTCGCCGCTGCCCTGGCCCGTGAAGATCGGCATCGGCGCGCTGGCGCTCGCCGCGTTCCTCGTCTACATGCTGGTCGTGGGCCGCCGGGCCGCGCGGGCGGGGGAGACGGGGGATCTGGACCCGTTCGCGGCGGGCGCACGCCGCATCGCGGCCGACTGACCGCGCATCCCTTCCCCATACGGACATTCCCTCCCGCTGCAGCGCGCTGACGTGTCCGCACGCCGCTGTCCAGCGGAGGCGCAGCGCTGTGGAGAACTGCTGCGGGGTGGGCATGGGGTGTCCTACGGTGACGTCCATGCTTCGGGGGATGCAGCGGCTCGGATGGAGGGCGGTGCTGGCGATGTCGACAGCGCTCGTGCTCGCGGGGTGCGCCCAGACGGCGGCACCGCCGGTGAGGTCGTCGACGCCGGTGGCGACGCCGACACCTGCCTATCGCTCCAACGCCGAGGCCAAGGCGACTCTGTCCCGCTTCTACTCGGAATATGTCGCGGTCGTTGATGAGGTGCTGGGCCGTGGCGGACAGAGACCGGAGCGCCTAGCTAAGTACCTCTCGTCGCAACTCTTCCAGAGGGAACTAGACACAATGTCGACGCTTCGATCTTCGGGGCGACACACGGTCGGACGCTCCACC
>DASYJR010000109.1:0-6266 GCA_035996305.1 Amnibacterium sp.
TCGGCGAGCAGCCGCGGCAGACCCGTGAGACTCACTCGCTCGATTCTACGGCGCGCGATCCATCGTCCTGCGGCCGCCGGTCGCCCCCTCGCGTCGCGCGCCCTGCTGCATCGGCGCCCGCGAGGCGGCCGGCCTCGCGGCGCGGAGCGCGCCGGCGGCGCGCGGTCACGGCGCCGAGCACCGCGCCGTAGACGACGTGACCGGCGATCATCGAGGCCTGCCGGCGGCGGTCGTCGAGGTGCGCCGGCGGGAGGGCGCCGAGCAGCGGCACCCAGCCCTCGTAGCTGCCCGCCCAGAGCCCGAGTCCGTACAGGACGGATGCCGCCGGCCCCGGACCACCGAGCACCGCGCGATGCACCGCGCCGGCCGCCGCCCCGTAGCCGATGTGCGCGACGAGGGCCGCCGCGTCGACGGCCTCCCGCGACAGCCCGGGCAGGGCGGTGCGCACGATGGCCCGCGGCGGCGGCTCCCGCAGCAGTCCCAGCCGCGCCGCGACGGCCAGCACCGCGCTCATCGCGACGGTCGCCACCACGCCCGCCGTCCCGCCCGCCACGACCTGGCGCACCTCGTCGTCCCCGCGCATCCGCACCTCCTCGGGCGGGTAAGCGTGGCCCTCTCGTCCGCGCGTTGGGTGGGAGAACCCCGACCGCCGCCTCACCCCGCTCGTGGGCGAGGCCCGTCTCACCTCCGGTGGAATCCCGTGACTGCCGGTGAGCCTGCGCCCCCACTGACCCGCGCCCCAGCGCTCACTTGCCACTTTCTGCCCTCATCGGGCCGCTTTGAGGTCAGAAAGTGGCAAGTGTGCGTTCAGGCGGGCGGGGCGTTGAAGCGCTGCTGGGCGGCGGCGAGGCCGTCCGTCGAGAGCGCGAGCACCGCGTCGGCGGCGTCGGCGAGCAGCAGCGGGAGCTCCTTGCGCTCCGTGGCGGAGAAGTCGCGGAGCACGTAGTCGGCGGCGGGCTGCCGTCCGGGCGGTCGGCCGATGCCGACGCGGACGCGCGCGAAGTCGGGGGTGCCGAGCACCGTCGCGATGTCCCGGACCCCGTTGTGTCCGCCGTGCCCGCCGCCCGACTTCAGCCGGAGCGCACCGAACGGGATGTCGAGCTCGTCGTGCACGACGATCAGCCGGTCGGGGGGAAGCGAGTAGAACTTCACGAGCCGCCCGACGGGGCGCCCGGATTCGTTCATGTAGGTCTCGGGGGCGGCCAGCACGTAGCGGACGCCACCCGGCGCCTCACGGCCCTCGGCGACGAGCGCGCCGGCCTTGTGCCGACCGAATCGCACGCCCATGCGGCGTGCGAGCTCGTCGAGCACCATCCGGCCGACGTTGTGCCGGTTCCCGGCGTACTGGCCGCCGGGATTGCCGAGACCGACGACGAGCCAGGGGCCCTCGTCCACGGGCGGGGACTAGCTCGCGGCGCCGACCGTGTCGACGGCCTCGGACTCGGCCGACTCCTCGGCAGCGGTCGCCACGATCCCGACGATGAGCAGGTCCGGGTCGGAGGCGAGCTTCGCGCCCTCGGGCAGCTGGACGTCCCCGGCGGTGATGTGGGTGCCCTCGGTGAGGCCCTCGATCGACACCAGAACCCGCTCCGGGATGTGGGTCGCCTCGACGTCGAGCAGCAGCGTCTGCACGTCGAAGTTGGGGACGGTGCCGGGAGCGGACTCGCCCTCGAGGTGCACGGGCACCTCGACCTGCACGGTCTCGCCGCTGCGGACGAGCAGCAGGTCGACGTGCTCGATGATCTGGCGCACCGGGTCCTTCTGCACGTCCTTCACGAGCGCGAGCTGGCTGGCACCCGAGATGTCGAGGTCGAGCACGGCGTTCGCCTTGCGGATGATGAGACCCGTCTCGTGCGCGGGCAGCGAGATGTGCACCGGGTCGCTGCCGTGCCCGTACAGGACCGCAGGGATGCGGCCCGCGGCGCGCAGCTTGCGGGCGGCGCCCTTCCCGAACGTCTCGCGGCTCTCCGCGCTGATCTTGTCGGCCATGTCGGTCCCTCCGTGGGCCCTGCCGGCCCGGTCGATCGGTCGGCGGTCGCGGGCGCACGCTGCAAACGGCGCGCCACGTCGATCACGGATGCAGGTGCGCATCCCTCGCCGAAGTCCGACGGACGAGTGTAGCGGAACCGGCCGGGACGGTTCCGCACGGCCAGCACAGCGCGGAACCGGCCGCGCGCTTCGACCGGATGGGCCGTTTCGGGCGGAACGGGCGTCCGATGACGCCCCTGAGCGCCCGAAACGGCCCGTCGACGCCGCGGGTGGCGGACGGCGGCGGGAGGGCGGCGGGCGTCAGGCCGGGCCGCGGCTGTGGGTGGCGGCCTCGACGGCGCGGTCGACGACCTGCTCCTTCGTCCCGTGGATGTTGATGGTGGCCCCGTTCTCGTCCGACGCGAGGGGCTCGAGGCTGTCGAGCTGGGAGTCGAGCAGGGACGGCGGCATGAAGTGCCCGTGCCGCGCCTGCAGCCGCCGTTCGAGCTCCTCGCGGGTGCCGGTGAGCAGCACGAAGAACACGGCGGGTTCCTCGGCCCGGATCCGCTCCCGGTACTTCCGCTTCAGCGCCGAGCAGGCCATCACGACGACGCGCCCCTCGCCCTGCCGCTTGCGGATCTCCTTGCCGACCCTGTCGAGCCACGGCGCACGGTCCGCGTCGTTCAGCGGGATGCCCGCGGACATCTTCGCCACGTTCGCCGCGGGGTGGAATTCGTCGGCGTCGAGGTAGACCCCGCCGACCCGCGCCGCGATCCCCTCGGCGACGGTCGACTTCCCGGATCCGGAGACGCCCATGACGACGATCGGAGGCAGGTCCACGTCGCCGACCGTAGCGCGCGCTGCTCAAGCCCGAGCATGCGAGCAGGATGGATTCACGGCAGCAGGAGGAGAACCCCCTTCCGGTCCTGCTCGAGTGGAATCGTCCTGCTGGAGTGCTCCCGCCGTCAGTAGAACTCGTCGGTGTTCACCGGGTTGATGAGTTCGCGGCCGTCCAGGTAGCGGGTGCAGTTCTCCGCGAAGAGCTTCGCGATCAGCTCGTCCTCGAGGTCGCTGAGCGCCGCGGTGTGCGGGCTGATCAGCACGTTCGGCTCGTCCCACAGCGGATGGTCGTCGGGCAGCGGCTCCGGGGTCGTCACGTCGAGGGCGGCGAAGCCGATCCGGCCGGCCCGCAGCTGGTCGAGCAGCGCATCCTGGTCGAGCACGGTGCCCCGGCCCACGTTCACGATCACGACGCCCGGCTTCGCCTTCGCGAGCACCTCGGCGCTGATCAGGTGCTCCGTCTCGGCGGTGCCGGGCAGCGAGGCGACGACGGCGTCGAACTCCCCCACCCGGTCCGGCAGCGCATCCGGATGGAGGACCTCCTCCACCCCCTCCACCGTCACATCGCGCCGCGAGGTGCCGGCGACGCGGGCCCCCAGCGCGGAGAGCTTCGCCGCGGTGAGCCGGCCGATGCCGCCGAGGCCGACGAGCAGCACGCGGCTGCCGTCGAGACGCCGCATGATCCAGCGGCCGTCCGCCCAGTCGTGCTGCCGCCGGTGCTCGAGCAGCCTGGGCAGGCTCTTGAACCCGGCGAGCACGCCGAGCACGCAGAACTCGGACAGCGGTCCGGCGTGCACGCCGGCGGTGGTGGTGAAGCGGATGCGCTCGAGCTGCTCCTCAGTGAGCCCGGCGCCGCGCACCTGCGCGCCGCCGCCGGCCGGCATGAGCTGCACCCACTCGAGGCCCGGATTCCGCTCGACGGTGCGCTTCAGCCCGTCCGGCCGCTCCCCCGGGATGCCGTAGAGCACCTGGGCCGAGTCGACGAGCTCCTCGAACCGCGCCTGCTGCTCGGGCGACCGGGTGAAGTCGGGGTCGCCCGCATGGTCGCCGGGATGCCGCGTCGGGGGCAGCAGCGACTGGTCGACGACGAAGTCGATGCGCGGCTCGGCGGCGACGACCTGCGCGACGAGCTCGTCCGCGATGGGCGTCGCGGCGACGACGCGGAGGCGGTCCTTCGGCACGGCGGCTCCCTTCCCGGCGTGGACGCGGGGCCGTCCAGCGGCGGCAGCCTATCCAGGGCCCACCGAGCGCCGCCCGGGAGACGGCCGCCCGTCGACCCGACATCCCCGGCGAGCGGTCGGGGAGGACGGATACAGTCGGCCGAACGGCATCCGAACAGCATCCGACCCCCTGGGAGCGCATCGTGAGCGACACCGCCACCTCCACGAAGGACACCACGGCCACCGCCGACATCGGCGTGGTGGGCATGGCGGTGATGGGTTCGAACCTGGCCAGGAACCTCGCCCACCACGGGCATGCGGTGGCCATCTACAACCGCACCGCGTCGAGGACCGACCAGGTGATCGCCGAGCACGGCTCCGAGGGCGAGTTCGTGCCGTCCCACGACATCGACGCCTTCGTCGCGAGCCTGAAGAAGCCGCGGACGGCGATCATCATGGTGCAGGCCGGGCGGGGCACGGATGCGGTCATCGACCAGCTCGCCGAGCGGTTCGAGCCCGGCGACATCATCGTCGACGGCGGCAACGCGCTGTTCACCGACACCATCCGGCGCGAGCGGGACCTGCGCGACAAGCGGCTGAACTTCGTCGGCACCGGCATCTCGGGCGGCGAGGAGGGCGCGCTGAACGGCCCGTCGATCATGCCGGGCGGCTCGGTCGAGGCGTACCGGACGCTGGGGCCGATCCTCGAGTCGATCGCCGCGCGGGCGGAGGGCGAGCCGTGCGTCACGCACATCGGCACGGACGGCGCCGGGCACTTCGTGAAGATGGTGCACAACGGCATCGAGTACGCGGACATGCAGCTGATCGCCGAGTCGTACGACCTGCTGCGGCGCATCGGCGGCCACGACCCGGCCGCCATCGCCGAGGTGTTCCAGGCGTGGAACGAGGGCGACCTCGAGTCCTACCTGATCGAGATCACCGCCGAGGTGCTGAAGCACACGGATGCGGAGACCGGCAAGCCGTTCGTCGACGTGATCCTCGATCAGGCCGGCTCGAAGGGCACGGGCGTCTGGACCGTCCAGAACGCCGTCGGGCTGGGGGTGCCCGTCTCCGGGATCGGCGAGGCCGTGTTCGCACGGGCCGTCTCCTCGAAGCCGGAGCAGCGGGCCGCCGTCGGCGCGGTCGCGGGCGACCGGCCGACGCCGGTCGACAAGCCGGAGGGGTTCGAGGACGACGTCCGTGCCGCGCTGTACGCGTCGAAGGTCGTCGCGTACGCGCAGGGCTTCGACGTGATCATCGCCGGCGCGAGGGAGTTCGGCTGGGACATCGACAAGGGCGCGGTCGCGAAGATCTGGCGCGCCGGCTGCATCATCCGGGCCCGCTTCCTGAACCGGATCGTGGAGGCGTACGACCGCGACCCCGAGCTGCCGACGCTGCTCGCCGACGAGTACTTCGCGAAGGCCGTGGCCGACGGCGGGGCCGCGTGGCGGCGCGTCGTGTCGGCCGCGGCGCTGTCGGGGGTGCCGGTGCCCGGCTTCGCCTCGGCGCTGTCGTACTACGACTCGCTGCGCGCCGAGCGCCTCCCCGCCGCCCTGATCCAGGCGCAGCGCGACTTCTTCGGCGCCCACACGTACCGCCGGGTCGACAAGGAGGGCACCTTCCACACCCTCTGGAGCGGCGACCGCAGCGAGATCGAGTCCGAGGGCTCGTCCCACTGAGGCCGGCGCCGTGGAGCTGATCCTCGTCCGTCACGGCGAGAGCGAGGCCAACCTGGCCGCCTCGGCCGCGGAGGCCGCTGGCGCGCTGCGGATCGCCGTGCCGGCCCGGGATGCGGACGTCGAGCTGTCGGACCGGGGCCTGCGGCAGTCCGAGGCCCTCGGGCGCCGCCTCGCCGCCGACCCCGTGCCCGACGCGGTCCGCGTCTCGCCGTACCGGCGGGCGCGAACCACGGCCCGCACCGCCCTCGCGACCGCCGGCTGGCACCTGGCCCCGCGCGTCGACGAGCGGCTGCGGGACCGGGAGCTCGGGGTGCTCGACACGCTCACGGGTCGCGGGGTGCAGGAGCTGCATCCCGACGAGGCCGAGCGGCGCCGGTTCCTCGGCAAGTTCTACTACCGGCCGCCGGGCGGGGAGTCGTGGGCGGACGTCGCGCTCCGCGTCCGCGCCGCGCTGCCCGAGCTCGAGGCGTCCGGCGACCGGGTGCTCGTCGTCGCCCACGACGCCGTGATCTGGCTGTTCCGCGCCGTCTGCGAACGGATCGAGGAGCGCGAGCTGCTCGACATGGCCGCCGCGACCCCCATCCCCAACGCCTCCATCACGCGCCTGGTGCACCACGGC
>DASYJR010000110.1:0-18984 GCA_035996305.1 Amnibacterium sp.
GTCGTCGCCGCCTGAGCCGCGGGTCCGGCACCATGGCCGGACCCACGGGGCCTCGCCGGCCCGCCCCGACACGGCCTCCTCGCCTCCGTCGAAAGTCTCACCTTCCACTGTAACTTGAGGCTCATGGCGATGACCCTCAGGCTCTCGACGGACGAGGACGCGATGCTGACGCGCCTCGCGCAGGCGTTCAAGACGTCGAAGAACTCGGCTGCCGCCGCCGCGATCGAGATCGCCGCGCCGAAGGCCGACCACCCGGAGTTCGTCGCGGCCGCGACCCGTCGGCTCCTCGATCGGTACGAGGGCCTGATGGGCCGCCTGGCCGAGGCCTGATCCGGCCGACCCGAACTGGGGCTGCTCCGCCGCCGACGGGCCGCCGAGACTCGGCGGCACCCCGGCGCCCAGGGTGGCGCCGTCGACCCTGCCAGCGTCTCCGGAGCACCGTGCCGCGCCTTCCGATCCTTCCGGCCGTCCTCGGCGCCCTCGTGACGGTGCTCGTCGTCACAGCGGTGCCTGTCTCCGTCGCGACCGCCGACGCGCAGCCGACCGATCCGACCGCGACGCAGACCCCGGCGGCCACGCCCAGCCCGACCGAGACCCCGACACCCACCCCGACGCCGACGCCGACGGAGACCCCGGCACCGACGCCCACGCCGACCGACAGCCCGGCGCCCACCCCGACGCCGACCGAGACATCCACACCGACGCCGGCGGTCCCCCAGACCTTCCACCTCGACTGCTCCGCTGCGGCCGCCGGGGACGGCATCAGCAGCCCCTGGAACCGCGCCGGCCAGGTGTCCGCGCACGGCCCCTTCCAGCCGGGCGACCGGATCCTCGTGCGCCGCGCGACGACCTGCGCCGGCTCGCTCGCGCCGACCGGATCCGGCACCACGGCCGCCCCGATCCTGCTCGGCGCCTACGGCTCCGGCTCGGCACCGACCATCGCTCCGGCGGGCACGGCGTCCGGCACCGGCGCGGTGCAGCTCGTCGACGTGCACGACTGGACCGTGCAGGACCTCCACATCACGAACCACGGCAGCGGCGCCGTCACCGGCGCCTACCGGTCCGGCGTGCTCGTGCTCGACCGAGCGGGTGGACGGCTCCCGGGCATCACCCTCCAGCGCCTCCGCATCGACACGGTGACGAGCAACATGGGCTTCACGGGCGGTGACGCGCGCGAGTACGGCGGCATCCAGGTCACCACCATGGGCGGCGGCCACGACGGCTTCTCGGGCCTGCGCATCCTGAACAACAGCGTGTCCCACGTCGGCCGGACGGGCATCGTCGTGTCGAACCACGAGTACCCCGCCGCCGCCGACACCGGCGTGCGCATCTCGGGCAACACGGTGTCGTGGGCGCGCGGCGACAGCATCCTGCTCCGCGGCGCGCTCGACAGCCGCATCGACCACAACGTGAGCGCGCACGGTGCGGCGCTGTGGCCGTGCCCGCAGTGCGGCGGGATCAGCCCGATGACGGCCGACGCCGGGATCTGGCCGGCGTTCTCGAAGCGGATCCGCATCGACCACAACGAGGTCTACGGCGAGCACGTCACGGGCGGCGACGGCGAGGCCTTCGACATCGATCAGTCGGCCGTGGACGTCGTGCTCGAGGACGACTACGCACACGACAACGGCGGCGGCGCTGTGCTGCTCTGCGGGTCCACCAACGCCGTGGTGCGGTTCAACATCTTCCAGAACAACCCCGCGTCGGCGATCGCGTTCATCGGCAAGTACCCCGCGAAGAACACGTCGATCTACAACAACACGATCTACCAGTCCCGCAGCACCCCGGCGAACGTGGTCCGCACCTTCGCCGGCAGGAGCGGCTCGGGCATCCGTTTCTTCAACAACGTGGTGCTCAGCTACGACAGCAGCCGCTACATCTGGCCGACCACGGTCTGGAGCGCCGCCAACACCTACGTCGGCGTGCACACGGCGAGCGAACCGCACGGCGCGGGCTGGAGCACGAGGAGCCCGGGACTCGTGAGGCCGGGAAGCGGCACGGTCGGGATGACGACGCTCGGCGGCTACGCGAGGTCGAAGTCGGCGCATCCGCCGATGGGACGCGCCGTTCCCGCGGGCGTGACCACCGACTTCTTCGGACACCGGATCGACCCCCGTCGGCCGCCCCGGGGCGCGTCGGGCTGACACCCCCTCCCCCGGACGGCGCCACATGCTCCGATCGGGCGATCGTCGATACGCTGGACCGGCGCGCGTGTCCGTCGCGCATCCCGTCCATCGCGCTGACGCAGCGCACCGAGACCGCTTGGGGTGAGGTGTCCGCGGAGCTCCCACCGTCGCAGGTCCAGCAGACGGAGTACCTGAGCATCGACGACGTGGTCCAGATCGTCGAGATGTTCAGCGAAGCGCCCCTCCGGGAGGCCGTGCGGGACCTCGGGCTCCTCATCGGCGCCGTCGACCGACCCGCCCTGAAGTACCGCGGGATGGACGTGTACACGCCGCTCGCGATGAAGGCGGCCGCGTTCATGGAGAGCCTCGCGCGCAACAACTCCCTCTTCGACGGGAACAAGCGGCTGGCGTGGCTCGCGACCAACGTCTTCCTCGAGCTGAACGGCGCGACGGTGCACTTCAGCGACAACGAGATCTTCAGCCTGCTGCGCGAGGTGCAGCAGGGCTACCTCGCGACGAACGAGCTCGCGCACCGGCTGCACACCCGGATCGGGCCCGCGCAGCCGCGCTGACCGGTCAGCGTCGGGAGCGCACGCTCCGAGCCGTCGAGCGGGCTGCGGCCACGGCTCGGCGCCACGTCCTGCGCAGCACGGCGCCCACCTGCCCGATGCCCCCTCCGCGGGGCGGATCAACGGGTCGCCGGACCACGTCGAGCCCGCCGTCGCCGTCCACCCGGGCGACGAAGGCGCTGGGCAGGGGCTCCCCGGCGCCCACGGCGAAGGCCAGCCGGTAGCTGCCCGCCGGCACCGTCCCCGCGGCCTCGAGCCGGGCGCCGGCCGGCCCGCCGGCCAGCGTGCCGCGCAGCTCGACCGTCGCGCCGCCCGGCAGCGGGGTGAAGACGACGGTCGCGGGCAACTCGGTGGTGCCGGTGACGGCGACCTCGGGCAGCGTGACGACCAGCCCGCGCACCGTGCCGGCGACGTCGCCGACGGCCGGCCTCGAGTCCTTCACCACGTTCCGCAGCCGCCCGCCCGTGTCGATCGCGAGGTTGCCGCTCTGGCTCCGGTACGCGACCGCGGCGCGGCCGTCGATCAGCGCCGCCCGGGAGGTGCCCGCGTACTTCACGGCGGTGCCGCGAGCCAGGCCCTCCCAGCGGATCGCCGCGTACGTGTCCCAGACCCAGTCGGACAGCGGGGCGCCGAGGGCCGCGTGCTCGAGGTCGACCTCGACCACGGACCGCGCGACGGCCGTCACGAGTCCCTCCTCGCCGAGCGGCTCGAACGTGACGGAGGGCTGGTGCGGCAGCTCCCACGTCACCCGGTCGGCGCGGTGCCGGACGCCCACGGAGAGCTTGAGCCCGTCCAGCCGGTCCGTGACGTCGAGCAGGTCGCGCGGAAGGGCGCCGGCGATGTCCTCCGGCAGGACCCGGAGCACGCGATCGCCGTCGCGGCGGAACGCGAGCGGGCCGGCGCCGCGGGTCGCGAAGGTGCCGCGGACGACGAGCCGCAACCGCCCGTCGACCCAGTCCGCCTCCTCCACCTCGACGCGGGAGGTGACGGTGCCGTCGATCGCTCCGAGCCGCTGCAGCAGGTCGGTCCGCCCGTCGCGCACGAGCACCGCGCGGGCGCGCTCCCAGAGACCGAGCAGCGCGTCCCACTCGAGCGGGAGGTACCGCGCCTGGATGCGGTGCGCCCGCTCCAGGGCCATGGTCGTCTCCTCGGCGGTCGCGCCCGCGAGCATCCCGGTGAAGCGGCCCAGCACGCGTCCCCGGTACTGGTGCAGCAGCATCGACCGGCGCGCATCCTCGTATCCGGGCGCGTCGAGGGTGCGGTCGATGAAGGCGAACAGGTCGTCGAGGCGGTCCCAGAACTCCGAGCTGCGCGGGCCGTAGGTCTTCGAGTTGTTCGTCGCGCTCGAGTGCCAGAGGTAGACGGGCGTGTCCGCGAGCACGGCGACGTGACGGGCGTGCCGCCAGGCCTCCACGTTGACGTAGATGTCCTCCCAGAGCATCCGGCGTCCCTCGGGGAAGCGGATGCCGTGCTCGAGCAGGAACTCCCGCCGATAGACCTTGTGCGGCACCATCGGCAGCAGCGCGTCGATGCCGGCGGTCTCGAGCGCGTTCGGGAGGTTGCCGTGCTCGAGCGCCGGCATGCCCCACCAGACGTCGGACGTCTTCGACTCCTTCGGCGACAGCAGGTCCGCCTGCGTCTCCGCGGCGTACTCCACGGACCGCCGGAGGGCGTCGGGGTAGAGGGAGTCGTCGTGGTCCATGAACAGCACCCACTCGCCGCGCGCCATCTCGGTCGCGAGGTTGCGGGGGCGGCTCGGCCAGCCGGAGTTGTCGATGCGCCGCACCGTCATGTTCGGCCGGGTCGCCGCGTGCCGCTGCAGCTGCTCGAACGTGTCGTCGGGCGATCCGTCGTCGATGACGATCGTCTCGAACTCGTCCTGCGGCAGCGTCTGCGCGTCGAGCGACTCGATCACGCGCAGGAAGCCGTCGCCAGGCCGGTACGCCGCGATGATCACGCTGATCCGCGGGCGATCGTTCACGGTCGTCCTCCCCGGTCGGCACCCGCAGCGAGGATAGCGGTCCGGGCCCTCAGGGCGCGCTGAGGACGGCGCCGGGGCCCGGGGGCGGCCAGGTGCCCCTCGCTAGGATCGCGGGCATGGCTACGACGGGGCGGCGGATGCGGACGGTCGCAGTGATCCTGGCAGGCGGCGTCGGCGTGCGGGCGGGCCTCGGGATGCCGAAGCAGCTCGCGCGGATCGCCGGCAAGCCGATCATCGAGCACACGATCGCCGCCCTGAACGCCGCCGACTGCATCGACGAGATCATCGTGATGATGGAGCCGAACCACATGCCGGCCGTCGAGGAGCTCATCGAGCGGGGCGCCTACGCGAAGCTCACCCGCGTCTTCCCGGGCGGTGCGAGCCGCAACGACACGACCCGCCTCGCCCTCGAGCAGCTCGGCGACGACGAGTGCAAGGTGCTGTTCCACGACGCGGTGCGCCCCTTCGTCGACGAGCGGATCCTGCAGGACTGCGTGGACTCGCTCGACCACTACGGCGCCGTCGACACCGCCATCCCGTCCGCCGACACGATCATCCAGATCAACACCGAGACGAACGTGCTCGTCGACGTGCCGCCGCGCTCGCTGCTGCGCCGCGGCCAGACGCCGCAGGCGTTCCTGCTCTCCGTGATCCGCCGCGCCTACGAGCGGGCGGCCCGCGACCGCAACTTCGTCGCCACCGACGACTGCACCGTGGTGCTGAAGTACACGCCGGACGTGCCGATCGCGGTGATCGCCGGCTCCGACGAGAACATGAAGATCACCGAGTCGATCGACGTGTTCATCGCCGACAAGCTGTTCCAGCTCAAGTCGGCCGAGCCCGGCGGCCTCAGCAACGAGGAGCGCGAGCTGGGGCTCGCCGGTAAGACGGTCGTGGTGTTCGGCGGCAGTGAGGGCATCGGCAGGGCGATCGCCGACGCGGCCGAGCGGTACGGCGCGACGGTCTTCCCGTTCTCACGGTCCGCGACCGGCACCGACATCCGCAAGCGGAAGAGCGTGCGGGCGGCCCTCGAGCTCGCCGCCCAGCAGACGGGCCGGGTGGACTTCGTCGTGAACTCCGCCGGGATCCTCGAGATGGGCGGCCTCGAGACGTTCAGCCACGAACGGGTGAAGAACACGATCAAGGTGAACCTGCTGGGGCCGATCATCATCGCCCAGGAGGCGCTGCCGCACCTCAAGCGATCGAAGGGGCAGCTGCTCTTCTTCACGTCGAGCTCGTACACGCGCGGCCGCGCGAACTACGGCATGTACTCCGCCACGAAGGCGGCGACCGTGAACCTCACCCAGTCGCTGGCGGAGGAGTGGGCGGAGCTGGGCGTGCGGGTCAACTGCATCAACCCGGAGCGCACGAAGACGGGCATGCGCACGAAGGCCTTCGGCGAGGAGCCGGAGGGCACGCTGCTCGCCGCGGAGACCGTCGCGATGGCCTCGATCGACACCCTGCTGTCGGAGGCGACGGGGCAGATCATGGACGTGCGGCGCCGGTCGGAGGTCCCGCAGCCCGCCTGACCGCGATCCCGTCCGGCTAGCGCTCACTCGGGCGCGCGAAGGCACGCCGGCGCTGCTGCGCCGCGATCGCCTCGGTGACGGCGCCGGCGAAGCGCTCCGCGAAGCCGCCGGGATCCTCGCCGTCGATCCGCCGGCGGAACGCTGCGCGCTGCGGCGCCCGGACGTCGGGCCCGAGCGCGTCGTCGACGGCGAGGAAGACGTCCTCGGGGAGGTGCTCGAGCACGGCACCGGCGCCCAGCGTGGGGAACATCGCCCGCATGGCGCCGGCCGCACGGCCACGGACCGCGCACACGGCGAAGGGCACGTCCAGCCGGATCGCCTCGCTGACGAGCGGCGAGACGTCGAGCACCGCGAACGCGGCCTGCTCGAGCGCGGCGGGGATCTGCTCCGGCGCGATCACCTCGTGCTCGAACCCGGCGGCCGTCACCCGACGGGCGAGGGCTTCCCGCGCCGTGGCGTACTCGGCCAGCCGGGAGCCGGTCGGCGCGGCGGGTGCGAACAGCACCCGCACGTCCTGGCGGGCGAGCAGCGCCTCGAGCACCGCGCTCCCCCGCTCGACGAGCGACGACAGATCGGTGCTGTCGAGCACGTTCTCCCACGTCGGCGCGTAGAGCACGGTGGGCCGGCCCCCCGGCGCGGGCGGCGCCGGCACCGAGGGCAGCGGCCGGACCGGGCCGATCTCGCGGATGCGCGCAGCCGGGACCCCGGACGCCGGCCACGCGTACCGTTCACGGCCCGCGGGACCCGCGACCCAGACCTCGTCGTACATCCGCGCGATCGGGCTGCGGTTCTCGGGCTCGTCGGAGTCGCCGTGACCGACGAGCACGTCGAAGATGCCCGGCACGCGGATCAGGTGGTTGTTGATGTTGGTCACGTCGCTCGGGTAGAGCGCGAGGCGGACGGACGGCACCATGAACAGCTCGACGTCCTGGCTGCGGGGCGCGAACACGACGGGCACGCCGCAGCCGTCGAGAGCGGCGATGTGCGTCGGTTCGCGCACGACCACGAGGCACCGGCGGCCGAGCCCCCGCAGCACCGGAACCCACAGCAGCACCTGCTCGACGGTGCCCCGCCGGCCGCTGAAGTGCACGACGACCTGCGGCGCGAGCCGCTCGATCGCGTCCTGCAGACGCTCCCGCACCGCGTCGTGGCTGAGCCGGTTCAGGAGCACGTACTGCACGACGCGGCCGACGAGGTACAGCGCGACGACGGCGACCACCACCGCTCCGGCGACCAGGGCCGCCCACGGCCGGTCGGTCACGTCGCCCACCGCGAAGCCGAGGGGCAGCAGCAGGGTGAGGAGCGCGAGCGGAACGCTGAGCTCCCCGACGGGACGCGGGTCGCCGGGGACGGGCAGGCCCCGGACGGTGAGGTTCCGCCAGCTGACCGGACCACCGCCACGGCGCCACTCGCGTCGGCGCGCGAAGACGCCCGCCGCGTCCCGGCCACCGTGCAGCAGCACGACCGCGACGACGGCCAGGGCGACGATGAGCGACCGGTCCGGCACGAAGCGGGCGGCGAGCAGCGCCGTGAGCACGTCGAGCGACAGGAGCCGGAACCGCACCCCGAGCTGCGTGCGCAGCAGCGGGGGCAGCAGCTCCGGCATCTGCCGGGACAGCCACAGCTCGGCGAGCACGACGAGCACCGCGAAGACGAGGAACAGGAGCGGCACCGGCAGCAGCGCCGCGAGCACGAGGACGACGTAGGCGATCGCCAGCCCGGCGGTGACGACGTCCCGCAGCAGCGAGCGGGTCACAGCTGCACCCCCTCCGGCACGTCGGAGGTGCGGATCCGCAGGTCCGCGCGCTCGACGAACCGGTCGATCTCGTCGAGGAACGCCGCGAGCGGGTCCCCCTCGGCGCCGAGCAGGTACTCCGCGAGCGCCTCGCGGGCGGCGCGGCGGGGATCGGTGCCGACGGCGTCGGCGAGCGCGCCGGGCAGCGCGGCGAGGTCGGTGCCGAGCAGCTCCGCGGCGCCGGACGACGGGAACAGGGCGCGGAACTCGGCGTCGGGGACGTCGCGCGGGTTGGTCACGAGGTACGGCTTGCGCGAGGCGAGGAAGTCCGTGATGACGCTCGAGATGTCGCTGATCAGCACGTCGGCCTCGTTGAAGGCCGTGTAGAGCGCGTCGGGGGTGTTCGGCACGACGCCGCTGCCCTCGCCTGCCCGGCGGAGCAGATCCTCGATCGCCTCCCGGGCCTTCGCGGCCGCGGGCAGCCGGTGACCGGTCAGCGGATGGGGCTTGAAGCGCAGCACCGCGCCCGACTCGAGCACGCCGCGGGCGATCCGCTCCCCCATCCGGGCGACCGACGAGTAGTCGGCCTCGTCGAAGAAGCCCTCCCAGGTCGGCGCGTAGAGCACGACGAGCCGCTGGTCCTCCTCGGTGGGCGGCACCGCGCGGCGGATCTCGGCGAGCTGGGGGCGTCCGACGGCGCGCAGCACCGAGAGGTCGATGCCTTCGTCGACGGCCGCGTACCGGTCGACGGCGGCGCGGCCGGCGACCCAGATCTCGTCGTACATCCGGTTCAGCGGGCTGAAGCTGCCCACCTTGTCACTGTCGCCGTGCCCGATGAACGAGTGCATCGGGCCGGGGATGCGCACCATCTCGTTGTTGCGCACGACGTTGGTCGGGTAGAGCACGACCCGGACCGACGGCGGGGTGACCGCCTCGAGGGTCGCGACGGTCGGCGCCACCACGATCGGCGCGGTCATCCGGGCCAAGGCGTCGAGATGGATGGGTTCGCGCAGCACCACGAGCGCCGGACGGCGCACCGCGTCGATCACGTTCGACCAGACGGTCAGCGCATAGGTGCCGGACGCGGGCGAGGAGAAGTAGAAGACCACCTCGGGAGCGAGGGCGGCGACGGCCGCAGCGACCGCCGCGTCGGTGTTCCGCACCGGATCCCCGCGGCCGCTCCAGGTGCGAGCGGCGAGCGCCGCGATCGCGGCGGCGAGCAGGGCGGCGGTGGCGGCGAGCACGACCGGCAGCACGGCGACCCGGGAGGCCGCGAGGGCGAGACCGGCGAGCACGAGGAGCTCGAGGGCGGCGAGCGTCCGCAGGCCGTCGAGCGGGAGCAGTCGGCGCACGGGATCCGGCAGGGGACCCGGGCCTCGGCGCCGTCCCTCGACGTCGAGGTTGCGCCACTGGAGGTCCGCGCGCTCCTCCTCGAGGCGTCGACGCGCGTAGGACGTGTACAGGGTCAGGGCGAGGTGCACGGCCATCACCGCGACGACCAGCGCCGCGAAGTCGAAGAACGCCTCGTCCGGGGGCGTGCCCGCGACGGCCACGATCGCGGCGCCGTTCCGCACGAGGGACCGTTGCGGCCGGTCGAGCAGGACACGGCGCACCCGGCGGAGCGCGGGGATCCGCTGCACGCGGACCAGATCCGCGAGCAGCCCCGGCACCGCGCCGATCAGGGCGATCGGCCAGACGTCCGTCGCGAGCGCGATCAGCGCCGCGGCGACGGCGACGCCGACGAGCGCCAGGTCGAGCAGGTCGGGTTCGTCCTGGCCGAGGTCGAAGGGGCCGTCGCCCAGCAGCCGCCGCATGCTCCTCCTGTCGTCCGGCCCTCGTCGGGCCGCGGCCCGCCGAGGGCGAGCAGAAAGGACCGTATCGGGTTCCGCGCCACGGGGTCCCGGAGCGACCGCCGCACCGCTCGACCGGCCGGCCGAACCCGCGCGTGTTCGGGAACACGCAGGAATCTACGTGCCAGGTCAGCGCGGAAGCGCCTAGGTTCCTCCGGTGCCTGTCGCGACCGCCGAGCGAGTGCCCGCAGAGCCGGCGACCGCGACGGCGGCGTCGTGGACGCCCGAGTCGTCGCCCGGCTGGCTGCGGCGCGCGTTCACGATCATCTCGGTGATCGCGCTCGTCCCCGCCGTGCAGGGGCTCTGGACGGCGTCGGTGGCACCGCCCGCGAGCCTCAGCGGCCATCTGCTCTCGCCGCAGGTCCTGCACTCGACGCTGCTGCTGACCGCTGTCGCGGCGTTCTGCGTGCTGCTGCTCTCGGGGATCATCGCGATCGGGGCGCCGCACCGGCGTGTCGCCGGGATCGTCGACGTGGTGGTGCTCGCTGTCGGCATCGTCCTCGCGCTCGGCCGGTTCGCGCTCTCCCACAAGCCGAACGACGAGGGCGCCCTCACGGCGCGCGCGGCGTTCGCGCTGCTGCACCACCAGCCCGTCTACGGCGTGAACTGGCCCGCCGTCTTCACCACGGTCCCGCTCACGAAGACGATGAACGGCGGCGGCGACTACCAGTACGGCTACCCGCCGCTCGACGTGCTGGTGACCGCGGGCGTCGGGGCCGTGCTCCACCACACGACGATCGCGGCGACGCTCGTGACGATGGGGGCGTTCCTCGTCGCGGTGGTGGTGCTCTGGTTCCGTGTCGCGCCGGTGTGGCGACCCGGAGTGACGCTGGTCATGCTCGCCCTGGATCAGCTCGCCGGATTCGCCCGGGGCGGATCGCCGATCCTGATCGCGATCGCGCTCCTGGTCCCCGTCTTCCTCCGCTTCGACCTCACCGGCATCGGCGGCCGGCTTGGACCGGTGGGGCTCGCCAAGGGCGCGGCCCTCGGCGCCGCCTGCGCCGCCCAGCAGCTCGCCTGGTTCGTGGTGCCGTTCGTCGCGCTCTCGCTGTACGCCCTGCGCGCCCGCGAGCTCGGACATCGGCGAGCCGCCCTGCTCGTGGGCCGCTATCTCGCTTCGGCGGCCGTCGCATGGTTCCTGATCGACCTGCCGTTCGCCGTCTCGCAGCCGGGCGCCTGGCTTCGGGGGATCATCCTCCCCCTCGATCAGCACGCGATCGTGCACGGTCAGAGTCTGGTCGACATCCCCTACCTCGTCACCAGGGGCAGCGGGGCACTGGACCTGTTCTCGGCCGCGACCGTCGTGCTCCTCGTCGGGCTGCTCACCGCCATGGTGCTCTTCCCCGGGCGGCTCGGGCCGGCGCTGGTCATCATGCCGGTCTCGGTGTTCACCGTCGCCACGCGCGGCGCGTACGACTATTGGGTGCAGTTCTCGCCGCTCTGGCTGGCGGTGGCCGCGACGGTCCCCCTCGACCACTTCCGACGGGCCTGGCGACCGAAGCGGATCGACGCCATGTCCCCCGCGATCAAGGGGGTGCTCGCGGGCCTCCTCGTCACGCCGGCCCTGGTGATCGCGCTCGTCGGCGCGTTCGCCCCGCCGCCCCTGCAGCTGCACCTCGTCGCCACCCGCCCGGCGGCCGGCCACCCGACGCGCCTCGGCGAGGTCGACCTGACCGCGGTGAACGTGTCCGGCCATCCCCTGTCGCCGCATTTCGCGTACCGGGTGACCGGCGGCGCCTCGAACTGGTGGCGGGTGCTTCGCGGGCCGGCGACGCTCGCGCCGGGCCAGCGCGCGTCATACGCGATCCTGCCGTCGAACGCCTCCCTGACCCTGCAACCCGGCACGGCGCTCATCGTGGTCTCGGATCGGCCGATGACCATCTCCGTGCTCCCGATGCCCGCGTCGCTGCACGGCTGAGGGACGCGGCTCAGGGCGGAGCCCAGCCGCTGACGTGCCAGCGAGCCCAGGTCGCGGCGATCCAGAGGAACTGACCGGCGACGCACAGCACGAGCAGCACGATGCGGACGGTGCGCGAGCGGATCCCCGCGAACGCTCCCAGCAGCGGGAAGAGCGGCAGCAGCAGCCGGAACGTGCTCGACTGCGGGTCGAAGACCGCGAGGAGGTAGCCCGAGTAGGCGGCGGCCCAGACCCGCACCTCGACGCCGAGCCGGCGGACGGCGGGATGCGCGACGAGGAGCGCCGCGAAGGCCGCGACCCCGAGCGCGAGCAGCACGAGGCCGAGTCCGCCGGGGGCGATCCGCTGGGCGGCGCGGATCCACGCCGTGAAGGGCAGGAACGACCCCGGGCCGAGCCGCCCCTGTCGCCAGGCGACCTCGGAGGCGACGTACGCGGAGGGGTCACCGGTCGCCAGCCAGGCGACGGCGGGCCAGAGCACCGCACCGACCACGGAGACGACGACCGCGGCGAGCGCGGCCGCGAGATGGCGGCGCTGCAGCCGCTCCCGCGCTCCCGGCAGCATGCGCAGCCCGACGACGACCGCCGTGGTCGCTGCGAGCGGCACCCCGAGCGGGCGGGTCAGGTCGGTGAGCAGCAGGACGGGGATGAGGGCCAGGTACCGGCGGCGGACGAGGAGCAGCAGGGCCACGGCGAGCAGCAGCACCGCCATCGACTCCGCGTACGCGACCTGGAGCACGGCGGAGAGCGGGCCGAAGCAGAACAGGGCGACCGTGAACGGCGAGCGGCGGTGCAGCACCGCCAGCAGCAGCCGATCCAGGACGAGCGCCGCCCCCAGCGAGCAGGCGGCGGCGACGAGCACCGAGGCGACGTCCCAGGGGATGCCGGTCACGGACATGACCGCGCTCACGACCGCCGGGTAGGCCGGGAGGAAGGCCCAGGCGTTCGCGACGACGTGGCCGGCCTCGTCGAGCGGGAGCCGCAGCGGATAGCCGGACGTGGCGATGGTGTGGAACCAGCCGCTGTCCCAGAACTGCGCGAACCGGAAGTAGCCCGGGCGGGCCGGGGCCCAGTAGGTGGGGCCCTGGTGCGCTGCCAGGAACAGCATGAACCAGGTCGTCACCGCCCGGGACGCCACCCAGATCCCGGCCACCTGGATCCACCACGTCCGTCGGGCGTGGGCGGCCGGGGACGACGGCTCATGCCGTGCGCCCTCGGGCACATCGCCCCGCACCCGGGCCCTCACGGGCACCGCCGGCACACCTGGGCGGCCGGGGACGACCCGGCCGGGTCCCTCACGTCGCTTCGGCCCGCTGGGCGATGTCGATCGCCGGGCGCTTCGCCGGCTCGGTCCTCGGCCTGGTCTCGAGGAACGCGGGCGAGGCCCAGCGGCGGCGGAGCGGCTGTTCCACGAACAGGTAGGAGAGCACGCACACCGCCAGGAGGGCCACCGCCCACAGCACGCCCTTGTGGATCTCGGCCGGACGGTGCCCGGTGAGCCCGATGAAGACCTGCACCGTGAGCATGTTCCAGAGGTAGAGGCCGTAGGACAGCTTGCCCAGGAAGGCGAGCGGCGGGCTCCCGAGGAGCCGTGCCGCCAGGCCGCGGCCGCCCACGGACGCCCAGAGCACGACCGCGCTCGAGAAGACCGCCGCCTGGCCGAACCCGTCGGGGTCGACCACGGCCGCGCCCGGGATCGCGAGCCGGTGGAACTCGAGCAGCACCAGGCCGGCGGCGCCGATCGCGCCCACGACGGCGAAGACGATCCGCCCGATCCGGCCGATGGTGTACTGCGCCCTGAAGACGGCGATCAGCACACCTAGCACGAGCGCGTCGTAGTGGGAGAGCGGACCGAAGAAGACCGACTCGTGCGTCGAGCCGACCGCGTTCTGCGCGGCGCGGAGCACCCACGCGCCGGCGACGAGCGCGAGCAGGAGCGGGGCGATCAGGTGTCGACGACCTCGCCAGAGCAGCAGGAGGCCGAACGGCCAGAGCAGGTAGAACTGCTCCTCGATCCCGAGGGACCAGGACCACTGGAAGTGGATCCCGACCGCGCTGTTGCCGAGGACGGCCTGCACGAGATCCATGGAGTACGTCAGGGCGCCGACGGGGCCGGCCCAGTACTGCTCGACGGGGCGGCCGGTGACCACGAGGAACAGCACCGTGGCGAGCACCGCGAGCAGCAGGGCGGGGCCGAGGCGGATGAAGCGCCGCCAGTAGAACCGTCGGAGCAGGACCGTCCCGGTGCGGTCGCACTCCCTGATCAGCAGGCTCGTGATCAGGTATCCGCTGATCACGAAGAAGACCGTCACGCCGTGGAAGCCCTGACCGCCGAAGCCGGCGTGCTCGGCGATCACCGCGGTGACGGCGAGCGCGCGCAGCCCGTCGAGCACAGGGTTGTACCCCAGATCCGCAGCGGGGATCGGCCGAGTCGGCTGCGCGGTCATCCGCCGAGGGTAGATCGATCATCGCCAGGAATGCACTGATGACGCGCCGACGAGCGCGGTCAAGCGAACCTCGGCGCGAGCCGGTTCTCGACGAGGGTCAGCGCCGACGCGATCGCCATGTGCATGTCGAGGTACTGGTAGGTGCCGAGGCGGCCGCCGAACAGCACGTCGGGCTCCTCGGCCGCGAACTCGCGGTAGCGCACCAGGCGGTCGCGGTCCGCGGCGCGGTTCACGGGGTAGTACGGCTCGTCGCCCGGGCCGGCGAACCGGGAGTACTCGCGCATGATCACGGTGGCGTCGTCGGGCGAGTCGCGCTCCGGATGGAAGTGCTTGAACTCGTGGATCCGGGTGTAGGGCACGTCGAGGTCGCTGTAGTTCATCACCGAGGTGCCCTGGAAGTCGCCGATCGGCAGCACCTCCCGCTCGAAGTCGAGCGTCCGCCACGACAGCGGGCCCAGGCTGTCGTCGAAGTACCGGTCCACCGGACCCGTGTAGACGATCGGCAGCTGCCCGACCGCGGCCGCCTTGCCGTACTGGGCCGCGGTGAAGAAGTCCGTCGAGAGGCGCAGGTCGATGCGGGGATGGTCCGCCATCCGAGACAGCAGCGCCGTGTACCCGTCGACCGGGAGGCCCTCGTGCGTGTCGTTGAAGTAGCGGTTGTCGTACGAGTAGCGCACCGGCAGCCGCGAGATGACGTCCGCCGGCAGCTCCGTCGGATCGGTCTGCCACTGCTTCGCCGTGTACCCCTTGATGAACGCCTCGTACAGCGGGCGCCCGATCAGGCGGATCGCCTTCTCCTCGAGGTTCGCGGGCGTGCGCTCCCCGAGCTCCGACGACTGCTCCGCGACCAGCGCCCGCGCGTCGCCGGGGCCGTACGCGGCACGGAAGAACTGGTTGATCGTCCCCAGGTTGATCGGCAGCGGGAACACCTCACCGCCGTGGTTCGCGTACACCCGGTGCACGTAGGAGGTGAACGCCGAGAACCGGTTCACGTACTCCCACACCCGTTCGTTCGAGGTGTGGAACAGGTGCGCCCCGTAGCGGTGGACCTCGATGCCCGTGGCGGGATCCGGCTCGCTGTACGCGTTCCCGCCCAGGTGGTCGCGGCGCTCGATCACCGTGACCTGCAGCCCGTAGGCGTCCGCCATCCGCTCGGCGACCGTCAACCCGAAGAAGCCGCTGCCGACGACCAGCAGGTCCGTCATGCCGCTCCTCCCGTCGCACCGTCCTGGAAGTCGCGGTGCAGGATCCGCCGGTAGGACGTGCGCCGCACCCCTTCCGGCAGGAGACGGTATCCGCCCCGGACGCACACGTTCCTGAGGAACTGGCCCGAGGTGGTGAAGCCGAGGCGGAGCAGCAGGCGCTGCAGCTGCAGCTCGGCGCGCAGCTGCGCGAGACCGCCGCGGCGCCGGTACGCGCCCGCGCCGATGCGGTACTTCACCAGCGGTTCGGGCAGGTTCGCGACCTTCGCCCCGGCCATGAGCATGCGGGCGAAGAGCCAGTAGTCCTCCATCAGCCCGACGGCGCGGTAGCCGCCGGCGCGCTGCACGGCCGCCTTCCGGTAGACGACGGTGGGGTGGTTGAAGGGGTCGTGGAAGCGCGCGTAGCGCTGGATGGTCTGCTCGCCGATCGGGGGCGTGCGCCGGCCGACCGTGACGGCCTCGTCGTCGACGAACTCCAGCAGGCCCGCGCTGACCAGGTCGTAGCCCTCCTCGATCACCGCGAGCTGCGCGGCGAAGCGCTCCGGCAGTGCGACGTCGTCGGCGTCCATGCGGGCGACGACGTCGTGCGTGCAGGCGTCGAGCCCCGCGGTGAGGGCCTCCGCGAGCCCCACGTTCTCGGGCAGCACGACGTGCCGCACGGGCACGGGCGACCCGGCGATGAGGGCGGCGATCGTCGCGGCGAGCGGATCCGGCACCGGGCCGTCCTGCACGAGCACGACCTCGTCCGGGCGGCGCGTCTGCTCGTCGACGGAGCTGACGAACGCGCGCTCGAGCTGCGCCGGGTCGTCGCGGCCGTAGACGGGCAGCAGCAGCGAGAACGCCGTCACGTGCCCCGCCGTGCCGGGGCCTCGACGCGGACGACCGCCTCGGTGACGGCGCCGAGGTCGGAGAGCGCGTCGGCGTTCAGCCGGGGCCGGCTGCCGAAGCCGGCGATCAGCCCGCGCCGCAGCTGGGTGAGCAGGAAGCGGCGCTGATGCGACCGCCGGATGGTGCGCCCCCAGCGCAGCAGCGTGGCCCCGATGTAGACGAGCTTCTCGATGGGGTTGAGGCCGTGGCTGAAGACCATCAGCCAGATCTTGTTCCGCACCTCGAAGAAGAACCGGGCGCCGGGATCCGCGTCGGTGTCGGCCCGCGCCTTCGTCTTGTGCACGACCACGCTGCTCGGCACGTACAGGCCGCGGCCGTGTCGGAGCATCCGCGTCGAGAACTCGAAGTCGTCGTTCCAGATGAAGTAGTCCGCGATCGGCAGCCCCGCCTCCCGCACCCGCTCGGACGAGACGAGCATCGAGACGAACGACGACGACCGCACCGGCACGACACCCAGCTCGGTCGCCTCGGACACCTCCTGGCGTCCCGCGAACGGCTTGCGCCGCGGCGTGTTCATCGGATGGTCCTGCCCGTCCGTCCAGACGACCCGGCTGCCCGCGAGCACCACCCCGGGACGGTCCGCGGCGCGCAGGAGCTCGGCGAGGGCGGTCGGCGCCGGGACGGTGTCGTCGTCCATCACCCACACCCAGTCGGGCTCGTGACGGGCGATGGCGACCGCGATCCCGGTCGCGAACCCGCCGGCCCCGCCGGTGTTGCGCGCGAGCCGCACGACGTCGATCTCGGGCCAGTAGGAGCGGGCCGTCTCGGCGGAGTCGTCGTCCGAGTGGTTGTCGATGACGACGACCGCGGTCGGGGCGAGGGTCTGCGCCTTCAGGGCCGCGAGCGCCTCGAGCAGCAGGTCCTTGCGGTTGTAGGCCACGATGACGGCGACGACCGATGGGTGCGCCTCGTCGGCCGCGCTCTCACTCGGGGTCACTGGGGTCACTTTCCGGGTACAGCACCGCTGGCGGCGGCTGCGTCAGTGTATCCATGCCCCGGCGGACCAGGGCATCAGGCATCGGGCGTTGGCGGGTCGCGGGGTCGGCGGCCGGCAACGACGGTGCGGACCCATCGTGGATCCTCGTGCGGTCCCCGTCGAGCCCCCCGGGCGACCGGAGGCGGGCCGCGACCGGGGGCGAACCCGGTCGCGGCCGCTACTTCACGGTGATGGTGCCGTTCTGCGACGTCACGGTGCCGTGCTGGAACACCTGCGTGGTGACGGCGCCGTTCACGGTGGGGTCGCCGGTCGGCCAGCCGAGCGCCCCGGCGGGGCCGCCGCGCTTCAGGTACGCCGTCAGGATCCCGCCGCTGACCGGATGGGCCTGCCTGCTGCTCGACGAGTAGAAGAGCTCGCCGTGCGCGAAGGTCTGCGTCCAGCCGCCGCCCGCGGACGTGGTGCTCCGGGCGGGCCCCGTCTCCCAGCCGAGGGCGCCGCTCGGGCCGCCGAGGGCCGAGTACTTCGTGAAGAGCGAGCCGGTGACCGTCTGCACGACGCTCCCGTTCTGGTACACGGCGCCGCCGCCGAACGACTGCACGGTCCTGGTGCCGCTGTCCGCGGTGACGACCGCGGCGGTCGAGGTCGGCCAGCCGAGCGAGCTCCCCGGGCCGCCGCGCGCCACGTAGAGCGCCAGGATCGACCCCGTGGCGGGGAAGGCCTTCCTGGTCGTCGACGAGTAGTACACGGCGCCGCCCCCGAAGGACTGGATCCAGCCGCCTCCCGCGGCCGCGGTCCGACGGGAGGGACCGGCGACCCAGCCGAGCGGGCCGGTGGGCCCGCCCGCGGCGGAGTAGGCGGTGTAGGTGCCGCCCGTCACGGTGGTCAGGGTCGAGCCGGAGACGTAGGCGGCACCGTTCTGGAAGGTCTGGACCGTGCGGGTCGACCCGTGGGTCGTGAGGCCCGCCGCGTCGCCGACCGGCCAGCCGAGCGATCCGCCGGCCTCGCCCCGCGCCACGTAGGTCTTCAGGACGACGCCGGTGAGCGCGTAGGTCTTCGTCGAGGTCGACGAGTAGTAGAGGGTGCCGCCGTCGAAGGCCTGGCTCCAGCCGCCGCCCGCCGCCGTCGAGTGGCGCGCCGGCCCGGTCACCCAGCCGAGCCGGCCGGTCGGACCGCCGTCGGCGGCGTACGTCGCCGAGAGGCTTCCGGTGACCGTGGTCACCGACGATCCCGTGGCGTAGGCCGCGCCGTTCGTGAACGACTGCACGACCTTCGAGACGCCGTGCGCCGAGACGGTCGCCTGCGTCGAGACCGGCCAGCCGAGGCTGCCCCCGGCCTCGCCGCGAGCGACGTAGAGCGGGAGGATCACGCCGGTGACGGCGATCGCGGGCTTGCCGGTCGGCACGTAGAGCCGGCCGCCGGTGAACACCTGGGCGGTGCCGCCGCCGGCCGCCGCGACCGCGTTCGCGTCGGCGGTCGGCCAGCCGAGCACGTCGAACGCGTCGGCGCTCGTCGTGAAGGCGCCGCGCACGGGGCCGAGCACGGCGGCCGTGCCGGCCTTCGAGCTGTACACGTCGCCCTGCTGGAAGGCCTGGACCGTGCCCGTGATGCCGGCAGCGGTCCTCGCGACGGCCGACCTCGTCGGCCAGCCGAGCTCGCCGGTCGGGCCCTTGCGGGCGGTGTAGCCGGCGTCGATCGCGCCGGGGACGCCGAAGCCGCCGGTGCCGGACTGGAAGTAGGTGGTGCCCTTCGTGAAGTGCTGCACCCATCCGGTGCCGAGCGTCGCCGCGTTGTCCTTCGGGAAGCCC
>DASYJR010000111.1:0-2898 GCA_035996305.1 Amnibacterium sp.
ACGTTGGTGGTGTCGATCTGGATGAACTCTTGGTGCGGGTGCTTGCGCCCGCCCTGCGGCGGGACGTTGGCGGTCGTGCCTTCGAGAATCTTGAGCAGCGCCTGCTGCACGCCCTCGCCCGAGACGTCGCGCGTGATCGACGGGTTCTCGGCCTTGCGGGCGATCTTGTCGACCTCGTCGATGTAGATGATGCCGGTCTCGGCACGCTTGACGTCGTAGTCGGCGGCCTGGATGAGCTTCAGCAGGATGTTCTCGACGTCCTCGCCGACGTAGCCCGCCTCGGTGAGCGCGGTCGCGTCGGCGACCGCGAACGGCACGTTGAGCCGCTTCGCAAGCGTCTGCGCGAGGTACGTCTTGCCGCAACCGGTCGGACCGATCAGCAGGATGTTCGACTTCGCGATCTCGATGTCGTCCTTGATCGCCTCGGCCGGCGCGAGGGTGCCTCGGGCGCGCACGCGCTTGTAGTGGTTGTAGACGGCGACGGACAGCGCCTTCTTGGCCGCGTCCTGGCCGATGACGTACTCCTCGAGGAAGGCGAAGATCTCCTTCGGCTTCGGCAGGTCGAAGTCGCTCGGGCTCTCGTCGGCGGCCTCGGCGAGGCGCTCCTCGATGATCTCGTTGCAGAGCTCGACGCACTCGTCGCAGATGTACACACCGGGTCCGGCGATCAGCTGCTGCACCTGCTTCTGGCTCTTGCCGCAGAAGGAACATTTCAGCAGATCGGCGCTTTCGCCCATTCGAGCCATCGAGCGTCTCTCCCCCGGTCAGGTTGCTTGCCGACGAGCCTAACCCGCGCATAGGAACCCGCCCGCAGCGTGTCGGGGGGTGTTTCGCGCTCGTTCGGGTCGTGGCAGCACGCCTGCGGCCCATGGTGCCGCTGTGACTCCTGTGAACGGGCTCGGGCCCGGGAGAATCGGGGCATGGATGTCGACGCCCTCGAGGCCGAAGCCGCGGCGGAGCTGCCGCCCCACGTCTACGACTACTTCCGCGCGACGGCCGGCGGCCCCGAGGTGGCCCTGCGATCGGTGGACGCGTGGCGCCGGTTCCTGCACCGACCCCACGTGCTCCGCAACACCGCGACCGTGGACACGGCAACGACCGTGCTCGGCACGCCGATCGCGACTCCGATCCTGGTGGCTCCGATGGCGCAGCAGGTCGCCGCCGACCCGCGCGGCGAGCGGGCGACCGCCGCGGCGGCCGCGGCCGCCGGCACCCTGATCGGGATCTCGACCAACACGGCCGTGCCGTTCGCCGAGATCGCGGCGGCCGGTGCGCCGTGGTGGTTCCAGCTCTACCTCTTCCGGGATCGCGCCATCTCCGACCAGCTCGTGGACCGGGCGGTGGAGCACGGCGCGCGAGCGGTGATCCTCACGGTCGACATCACGGGCCTCCGGCATCCGTCGCCGGAGGCCACCTACTCCGTCGACCCGACGGAGTGGCCCCTCTCCCCCGAGGCGGACCGGCTCGTGAACCTCGACCCGGAGCTGCGCGAGCGCTCACGCGGCGAGGGCGGCCGGTTCGACCGGAACATGGGGCTCGGCGCCGTCGAGCGGCTCCGCGAGCGCAGCGGCCTGCCCGTCGTGGTGAAGGGCGTGCTGCGCGGCGACGACGCCCGGCGCGCCGTCGACGCCGGGGCGTCGGCGCTGCTCGTGTCGACGCACGGGGCCCGGGCATTCGCGTCATCGATCCCGAGTGCCGACGCGCTCGCCGAGGTGGTCGACGCCGTGGGCTCGGAGGTCGAGGTCTACGTCGACTCGGGGCTGCGCAGCGGCATCGACGTCGCCACGGCGGTCGCGCTGGGCGCGCGGGCCGCGTTCCTCGGGCGGCCGGTCATGTGGGGGCTCGCGACCGGCGGGGAGGAGGGCACCCTCCGGGTGCTCGAGACCGTGCGGACGGAGCTCGTCACCGCCATGGACCTGCTCGGCGCGCCGACGGTCGCCGACCTCACCCGGGACCTGGTCGTGCGCCCCTGACGCGCGTCCCAGGACCGCGAACCGCGCGGGGTCAGCGGCCGAGGACCGCCACGCCGGCGACCAGCACGTCGAGCAGCGCCTCGAAGCTGCGGTCGAGGTCGTCGGGAAGCCCGAAGCCGCCACCGGACTCGAGCACCGCGAAGCCGTGCACCGCCGAGCGGACGACGCGGATCGAGTCGATCAGCCGCTCGTCCGGCACCGCGGCGCCGCGAATCACCGCGGCGATGATCTCGACCACGTCCGCGGCGGCCAGGCGCACGGCCGCGCCCGCGCCGTCGGTCTCCGGCGAGACCTGCGTGGCCGCGTAGAGGCCGGGGTGCTCGTGCGCGAACCCGCGCACGGCGTGCCCGAGGGCGCGGATGGCATCCGCGCCGGATCGACCCACCGTGGCGCCGGCGCTCCGCCTGGCCAGCTCACGGAGGCCGACGAGCGCGACACCCTGCCGCAGGTCGGCGAGCGAACCCACGTGCTTGTAGAGGCTCGGCACCGCGACACCCGCGGCGGCCGCGACGGCAGCGAGCGAGAGGCGCGCGAATCCGTCGGGCGCCTCATCCACGAGGCGGACCGCGATGTCGACGACGACGTCGCGGTTGAGCCCGGCCCTAGGCACGGGACGACCGCCACTCCGCCCCGACGCGGAGGCCGTCCGCGAACGCGGCGATCGCCGGCAGCACGACGTCGGGCCGCTGGGTGTGCGGGTAGTGCGCCGCCTCGGGCACGAGCAGGGTCTGCGCGTCGATCCGCGTCGCCATCCACGCCAGCTCCGCGGCGGGGTCGGCGTAGTCGGGATCGAGCGCACCGACGGCGATCAGAGCGGGCGCGTGCACGGCGTCGAGCCGGGGCTCCACCACGGAGTGGTCGAGCTGCACGGCGAGGCGCCGCAGCGCGGCCAGCCGGCCCGGCTCGCGAAGTGCAGCCCTGATCG
>DASYJR010000112.1:0-7548 GCA_035996305.1 Amnibacterium sp.
TTGCCGAGCCAGGCCAGCACGTCGGCGAGCGGGCCGAGCAGCAGGCGCGCGCCGCGGATCACCGGAGCCGTGAGCGCGAGCAGAGGCCGGGCGTGGACGCGGCCGACGCTCCGCGGGCTGGCGCCGACGAGCACGAACGAGACCGCGGTCATGATGACGGCGGCGGTGAGCAGGACGAGCCAGGGGTTCTTGACGAGGCCGGCGACGGCGAGCGTCACGAGCACCGCGGCGCTCGTCTCCGCGAGCACGCGCAGGAAGTTGACCGCGTTGATGTGCGCGCCGGCATCCGCCGCGATCGCGAGGAGCGACTTGCGGAACCGGGAGCGGAACGCGAGCTCCTGTGTCTCCGCGCGCGACAGCGTGGCCATCGCGGCGTCGCAGGCGGCGAGCAGGCCGCCGAAGGCGACGAGCGCGGCGGCGACGATCAGGAAGAGGGGGACCATCGCCTCACCGGCGCTGCTTCTCCTGCACGGCGAAGCCCACGAGCATGTCGCGCTGCACCTGGAACATCTCGCGCTCCTCCTCGGCCTCGGCGTGATCGAACCCGAGCAGGTGGAGCAGGCCGTGAGCGGTGAGGAGCTTGATCTCCTCGAGCGTGGAGTGGCCGGCGCTCTTCGCCTGCGCCTCCGCGACCTGCGGGCAGACGACGATGTCGCCGAGCAGCCCGGGCGGGGTGGGCGCGTCGTCGGTGCCGGGGCGCAGCTCGTCCATCGGGAAGCTGAGCACGTCGGTCGGGCCGGGCTCGTCCATCCACTGGACGTGCAGCTGCTCCATCGCGGCCTCGTCGACGAAGAGGATCGCGACGTCGGCGTCCGGATGGACGTGCAGCAGGTCGAGCCCGAACGTCACCAGGCGCTGCACGACCGCCTCGTCGACCGGGAGGCCCGACTCGTTGTTGACCTCGACGCTCATCGGTGGCGACCCTCACCGCGGGCGTCGCGCTCCTGCGCGCGCCGCTCCGTGCGGTTCTGCGCCGGCCGGTAGTCGGTGGGCAACCGCACCTCGGTGGCGTCGCCCCCGTGCTCCATCCGCTCGGGGCGACGGGCGGCCATGGCCGCCTGCCGCTCTGCGTCGAACCTCGTGTACGCGTCGACGATCCGGCCGACGAGCGAGTGCCGCACCACGTCCTCGCTGGTGAGCATGGCGAAGTGGATGTCGTCGATGTTCCGCAGCACACGGGCAGCGGTGTTCAGGCCGGAGACGCCGTTCGGCAGGTCGATCTGCGTGATGTCGCCGGTGACGACCATCTTGGAGCCGAAGCCGAGGCGGGTGAGGAACATCTTCATCTGCTCGGGTGTCGTGTTCTGGGCCTCGTCGAGCACGACGAAGGAGTCGTTGAGCGTGCGGCCGCGCATGTAGGCGAGCGGCGCGACCTCGATGGTCGACGACGCCATGAGCTTCGGGACGAGCTCCGGATCCATCATCTCGTTGAGCGCGTCGTAGAGCGGCCGGAGATACGGGTCGATCTTGTCCGTGAGCGTGCCGGGCAGGTAGCCCAGCCGCTCGCCGGCCTCGACGGCGGGCCGCGTGAGGATGATCCGGTTGACCTCCTTGCGCTGGAGCGCCTGCACGGCCTTCGCCATCGCGAGGTACGTCTTGCCCGTGCCGGCGGGGCCGATCCCGAACGTGATCGTGTTCACGTCGATCGCCTCGACGTACGACTTCTGGCCGAGCGTCTTCGCCCGGATGCTCTTGCCGCGGGCCGTGAGGATCGCCTGGCCCAGCAGCTCGGCGGGCGACGAGCTCTGGTCGTCGGCGAGGATGTGCGCGCTGGAGCTCACGTCGACGGGGCCGAGGTCCTGACCGTTGCGGACCATCTGCAGCAGCTCCTGGATGAGGCGCTCGGCCGCCTGGACCTGCGCGGGCTCCCCCACGAGGGTGATCTCGTTGCCCCGCACGAGCACCTCGATCAGCGGGAACTGCTTCTCGATCTGGCTGAGCAGCCGGTCCTGCGGACCGAGCAGCCGGACCATCGCGATCCCGTCGACCTCCATCGTGCGCGTCTCCGCGCCCGCGGCCGGGTACCGGCGGGCGACGGCGCTCGCGCTGCGGCGCCCGGTCGTGCGGTACCCCTCGTCGGCGTCGGTCACGCGTCCCTTCCCTCGCCGGGCATCCCGGCGGTCATGCTGTCCTCGTCGAGTGACCCGCCGGCTCCCGGCCCCATCACGTGCGCGTGCACGTGGAAGACGGTCTGCCCGGCGGCCGGCCCGGTGTTGAAGATGAGGCGGAACGACTGCTGCCCGGCCTGCGCGGCGGCGGTCCTCGCGACCTCCACCATGTGGGCGAGCAGTCGCGGATCGCCGGCGGCGAGCTCGGTGACGTCCCGGTACTCGTCCGTCTTCGGGATGACGAGCAGGTGCACCGGCGCCTTCGGCGCGACGTCCCTGAGGACGAACACGTCGTCGGTCTGCAGCACGATCTCCCCCGGGATCTCCCCGCGCAGGATGCGCGTGAAGACCGACGGTTCGGTGCTCGCGCGCTCGGTCATGGCGTCCCATTCTACCGGCGGGGCCGCTCCCGCCGGGGTGCGCCTGCGGAGTCTCAGCGCCCTACGGACAAGCCAGCAGGCTGCAGCGCGTTGAGACGTCCGTGGAGCGCTGCGAGCGCCGGTTCAGGGCCAGAGGTTCAAGGAGACGGCCAGGGCCGCGAGCGCGGCCGGCCCCGCCGTGGAGGTGCGCAGCACGGTCGGCCCCAGCCGGGCGGCCGTCCCGCCGGCGGCCGTCAGGCGCTCGAGCTCGTCCGGGGCGATGCCGCCCTCGGGACCGACCACCAGCACCAGCTCCTCGACGGGCGCGGGCACCGCGTCGACGAGGCGCACGGCGGCGTCCGGATCCAGGACGACGGTCGGGATCCGCGCCGCCAGCGACACCACCTCGGCCGTCGAGAGCAGGGGCAACCCCGTCGCGGCCCAGGCCCGCATCGCCTGCTTGCTCGCCTCGCGCACGATGCCGGCCCAGCGGGCCGCGCCCGTCTCGGCCTTCCGGCCCTCCCAGCGGGTGACGCTGCGCGCCGCCTGCCACGGCGCGACCGCCGCGACACCCATCTCGGTCGCCGCCTGGACGGCGAGCTCGTCGCGGCCGCCCTTCGCGAGCGCCTGGACGAGCGTGATCCGTGGGCGGGGCTCCGGCACGTCCGTGACCTCGACGACCTCGAGCTCGACGCCGTCCTTCGACACGGCCGTCGCCTCCGCGGTCGCGACCCTCCCGCGCCCGTCGCCCACGGTGGTCCGCTCCCCCACCCGCAGCCGGGCGACGAGCGCCGCATGCCGTCCCTCGTCGCCGGCGAGGAGCAGGCGGCCGCCCACGGCGGCGCCCGTCACCTGCTCGCTGAGGTAGAAGTGGGCCAACGCCGGCTCAGACGCCGAGGAACCGGTCGCGCAGCTTCGTGAACAGGCCCTGCTGGAAATGCGCGAACTGCGGCGACTTCGGCTTGCGGTGCCCGGCGAACTGCCGGATGAGCTCCCGCTCCTTGCCGTCCAGCTTGGTCGGCGTGACGACCTGCACGCCGATCCGCAGATCGCCCCGGCCGGAGCCGCGCAGCCGCGTGATGCCGCGTCCCGGGATGGTGAGCACCTCGGCGCTCTGCACGCCGGGCCGGATGTCGACGTCGACGGGGCCGTCGAGCGACTCGAGCGTCGCGGTGGTGCCGAGGATGGCATCCGACATCTGCACCTCGAGCGTCGCGAGCAGGTCGTCGCCGGCGCGGCTGAACGTCTCGTGGTGGCGCACCTTGACCTCGAGGTAGAGGTCGCCGTTCGGGCCGCCGGCCGGGCCGACCTCGCCCATGCCGGCGAGCTGGAGCCGAAGCCCCGTCTCGACGCCGGCGGGGAGATCGACCGGGATCGTCGTGCGGGCCCGCACGCGGCCCTGCCCGGCGCAGTTGACGCACGGATGCGGGATCACGGTGCCGAAGCCGCGGCAGACGGTGCACGGGGTGGACGTCATCACGTTGCCGAGCAGGGAGCGCACCGCGCGCTGGATCTGGCCCGTGCCGTGGCAGATGTCGCAGGTCGCGAGCGAGGTGCCGGGCTGCACGCACGAGCCGCCGCACACGTCGCAGAGCACCGCCGTGTCGATCTCGAGGTCGCGGTGCGTGCCGAAGACGACGTCCTCGAGATCCACCTCGACCCGCAGCAGCGCGTCCTGCCCGCGCTCCTGCCGGGACTTCGGTCCGGTGCGGCCGCCCTGGCCGAAGAACGTCTCGAAGATGTCGCCGAACCCGAAGCCGCCGACCGGGCCCTGGGCGCCCATGTCGTACTCCTGGCGCTGGCGCGGATCCGAGAGCACGTCGTAGGCGTGGGTGACGTCCTTGAAGCGCTCGGCCGCGTCGGGCCCCGGATTGACGTCGGGGTGCAGCTGCCGGGCGAGGCGTCGATAGGCGCGCTTGATCTCGTCGGGCGAGGCGTCGCGCGCGACACCCAGCGCTTCGTAGTGGTCAGCCACAGTGGCCCTTCCGATGCCGCGCAGGCGGCGGTCGTTCGTGTCCGGTGCAGGACCGGAGGTGGTCAGTCGTCCCCGAGGAGCTTCGAGAGGTACCGGGCGACGGCGCGGACGGCGGCGATGTTGCCGGAGTAGTCCATTCTCGTCGGGCCGAGCACCCCGATGTGCCCGAGGGCGCCCGCGGGCGACCGGTACCCGCCCGCGAGGATCGACGCCTCACCGAGCCCGAGGGACCCGTTCTCGCGTCCGATGGAGACCGACACGCCGCGGCTGTCGAGCTCCATCTCGCTGAACAGGCGCAGCAGCACGACCTGCTCCTCGATCGCCTCGAGCACCGGCAGGATGCTGCCGGGGAAGTCCTTCTCGGTGCGCGCGAGGTTCGCGGCGCCCGCCATCACCAGGCGGTCCTGACGGCGGTCGTCCACCTGCGCGCCGATCACGTCGGTGACGCGCTGCAGCACGGCGCGGCTCCCGGGCGGCACCGTGTCGCCGAGCTCGGCGAGCAGGGGCGGCGTCTCCGCGAGCAGCCTGCCCACGAGCAGGGTGTTGAGCCTGGCCCGCAGGTCGGCGAGGGACTCGTCGTCGAGCGGCGCCGACTCGTGCGGCACCTCGACGGTGCGCTGGTCGACATGGCCGTTGTCGGTGATGAGCACGACGAGCAGGCGCGTGGGCGACAGCCGGACCATCTCCACGTGCCGCACCCGTGAGCGCGGCAGCACCGGCACCTGCACGAGCGCGACCTGGTTGGTGAGCTGCGAGAGCATCCGGACGGTGCGCCCGAGCACGTCGTCGAGGTCGGCGCCCTCGCCCAGGAAGGTCTGGATGGCGTGCCGCTGCGCGGGGGTCATCGGCCGGATCTCGGCGAGATGGTCGACGAACATCCGGTAGCCCTTGTCGGTGGGGATGCGCCCCGACGACGTGTGGGGGGCCGCGATGAGGCCGTCCTCCTCGAGCGCCGCCATGTCGTTGCGGATCGTCGCGGGCGACACACCGAACCCGTAGCGGTCGACGATCGACTTCGAGCCGACCGGCTCCCGCGACTCCACGTAGTCCTGCACGATGACGCGGAGCACCTCGAGCCCTCGTTCCGAGACCATCCCCGCCTCCTCACGCCGCTGGCACTCGACTCGTTCGACTGCTAAACCTACCGTGCGAGGCGCCGGAACGGCAGGGCGCGCCGCCGACAGGAATGCTGGCTTCCACATCGACCTGTTGATATCCTGAGCGAGAACCGACAAAGAAGCGGTTCGGCGCGCCCGACCGGGCCGTCACGGGCCGATGCGGACCGGAAGGGGTGCGAACCTCCGAGATGAGCGACCGAGACGGCCGTGCGCGGCCGGCATACGGGATCGCCCTCCCTCCCCGGCCCGTTCCCGTGCGTGACGTCACGCTGGCGTTCGCGATGCACCTCGTGGGCGGGATCCTCGCCGTCGTGGGGCTGTCCGCGAACCTCGTCCCACTGCTCGCCCTCGCGCCGTCCCTCGCGCTGTTCCTCGCGTCGAGGTCCCAGCCGGGATGGCGCCGCGAGGAGGCGCGCGAGGCGCTGAACTTCCAGATCACCTGGGTTGCCGCGATGCTGCTGCTGCAGGGCGTGGCCCTGGTCGTCGCCCTGCTGCTGTCGGCCCAGGGACTGCGCACCCTCGCCCTCGGCTTCTTCACCGTCTTCCTGATGATCCAGACGCTGGTCGCCGTGTTCGACCTCGTCGTGTCGATCCTCGCCGCCGTCCGCGCGCGCCGCGGGGGCGGCTTCCACTACCCCCTCCGGCTCGATCTCGTGAAATGACCCTTCCCACCCTCGATTAGGAGCGCCCGAAATGACTCAAGACGTCCCCCCGGCCACCGTCGCGCCGCAGCCGCTCAGCCAGAGCGACGAGCGACTCTGGGCCACCCTCATCCATGTCGGCGGCATCATCATCGGCTTCATCTCGCCGCTGATCGGCTACCTCGTGCTGAAGGACCGCAGCTCGTTCGTGCGGGAGCACTCGCGCACGGCGCTGAACTTCCAGATCACCATGGCGGCCGCGCAGATCGCGAACATCATCCTCGGCATCATCCTCGGCATCGTGACCCTCGGGTTCTGGCTGTTCGCCCAGTGGCTGATCTCGATCGCCATCTGGGTGGTCGTGGTGGTCTTCTCGATCGTCGCCGCGATCGCCGCGAACAAGGGCGAGCTGTACAAGTACCCGCTCTCGATCGAGTTCATCAAGTAGCCGGCACGCCGGCCGTCAGGCCGGCGTGAGGCGGCGGACCACCGCGTCCGCCAGCAGGCGCCCCGGCCGCGTGAGCACCACGCGGCCGGTGAGCGCCGCCCGGCCGTCGATCAGGCCGTCGGCGATGAGGCCGGCCACCTCGGCGCGTCCTTCAGCAGCGAGCCGGTCGAGCGGCATGCCGTCGGCGAGGCGCGACTCGAGCAGCACGCGTTCGAGCGCACGCGCCGGGGCGTCCAGCACCTCACGGCCGGCGGCCGGCGACAGGCCGGCGCCGATACGGGCGCCGTACGCCGCCGGATGCTTCACGTTCCACCAGCGCACACCGCCCACATGGCTGTGCGCGCCGGGCCCGACCCCCCACCAGTCCTCGCCGGTCCAGTAGGCGACGTTGTGCCGCGACCGGTGATCCGCCGACCTGGCCCAGTTGCTCACCTCGTACCAGGCGTATCCGGCCGACTCGAGCAGCTCGTCGGCGAGGTCGTACTGCTCGGCCTGCAGGTCGTCATCGGGCTCCGGCAGCGCGCCGGAGCGGATGCGGCGGGCGAGCGCGGTGCCGTCCTCGACGATCAGCGCGTAGGCCGAGACGTGGTCGGGCTGCTGCTCGATCGCCGCCTCGAGGCTCGTCCGCCAATCGGCGAGGGTCTCCCCCGGGGTGCCGTAGATCAGGTCGAGGCTCACCTGCAGGCCCGCCTCTCGCGCCCACCGGACGACGAGCGGGATCCGGTCGGGGTCGTGGGTGCGGTCGAGGGTCGCGAGCACGGACGACACCGCCGACTGCATGCCGAAGGAGACGCGGGTGAACCCGGACCGGGCGAGCGCCAGCAGGTCGTCCGCGTCGACCGAGTCGGGGTTCGCCTCGGTCGTCACCTCGGCGCCGTCCGCGAGCCCGACAGAGCTCC
>DASYJR010000113.1:0-4243 GCA_035996305.1 Amnibacterium sp.
TCGCGGTTGGTCTTCAGGTCCTTGATCTCGCGCGTGAGCTTGGCGACCCGGGCGATGATCCGGCGCCGGTCGAGCTCGATCTTGGTCTCACCGGGACCACGTGAGCCCATGCCCTGGCCGCCCGCGGCCTGGCCACCGGCCTGCCGGGACATCGACTCGCCCCAGCCTCGCAGCCTCGGAAGCAGGTATTCGAGCTGCGCGAGTTCGACCTGCGCCTTGCCCTCGCGGCTCTTCGCGTGCTGGCTGAAGATGTCGAGGATCACGGCCGTGCGGTCGATCACCTTCACCTTCACCACGTCCTCGAGCGCGCGTCGCTGGCTCGGGGCGAGCTCGGTGTCGGCGATCACCGTGTCGGCGCCGACGAGGCGGACGACGCTGCGGAGCTCCTCGGCCTTGCCGCTGCCGAGGTACGTGGAGGGGTCGGGATGCGGGCGGCGCTGCAGCAGACCGTCGAGCACGACCGCGCCGGCCGTCTCGGCGAGCGCGGCGAGCTCGCGGAGCGACTGCTCCGCCTCCGCCTGCCCGCGGCTGTAGACGCCGATCAGCACGACCCGCTCGAGTCGCAGCTGCCGGTACTCGACCTCGGTGACGTCCTCGAGCTCGGTGGAGAGCCCGGTGACACGGCGGAGCGCCTGGCGCTCCTCGAGATCGAACTGCTCACCGTCGAAGTCGGGCGCGTCGAACGCGTTGTCGGCGGTGGGCTTCAGGGTTTCCGTCACGAAGGACCTTTCGATGTTGGTTGAATTCTCGTCATGGCCGATGAGCACTACTTCAGTGCCCGGCCGAGTTCGGAGGAGCGGCCGCGGACCATCCGCGTCGAGCTCGCGGGGAGGGCGTTCGAACTCACCACGGCGGGCGGCGTGTTCAGCCCGGAGCGGATCGACGGCGGCACGGCAGTGCTGCTGTCGCGCGTCCCCGCACCGCCGACCACCGGGGCCCTGCTGGACCTCGGCTGCGGTTGGGGTCCGATCGCGATCGCGATGGCGCTGCGCTCTCCTCAGGCGGACGTGTGGGCGGTGGATGTGAACGAGCGCGCCCTCGCGCTCGCCGCCGCGAATGCCCAGATCGCCGGCGTCAGTATCAAGAGCGCATCGCCCCAGGATATTCCTGACGACCTGCGATTCGCCACCATCTGGTCGAACCCCCCGATCCGCATCGGCAAGGCCGCCCTGCACGACCTCCTCGCGGCCTGGCTGCCCCGGCTCGAGCCGGGGGGCTCCGCCTGGCTCGTGGTGGCGAAGCAGCTCGGCGCCGACTCCCTGCAGGCCTGGATCGCGGAGCGGTTCGCGGCCGACGGCCTCACCGTGCGCCGAGCGGCGACGGATCGCGGCTACCGGGTGCTCGAGGTGAGCGCCGCCCGATCGACCTCGCCCGAGTAGACCAGCTCGGCGGGGCCGGAGAGCTCGACGTGCTCCCCGCCGGCAGCGGGGAGCATCCGCACCTCGAGCTCGCCGCCCGGCACCGACACCCGCCAGAGGGAGGGCGCGCTGCTGCCGGCCCAGTGGCGCGCGGCGAGGGCCGCGGCGGCCGCCCCCGTGCCGCACGAGAGCGTCTCGCCGCTGCCGCGCTCGTGCACCCGCATGCGGATGCGGCCGGCGCCGCCCTGCACCAGCGGATCCGAGGGGTGGACGAGCTCGACGTTCGCGCCCGCCGGCGGCTCCGGCTCGAGCCGCGGCGGGTGCGCGAGCTCGGCGGCGTCGAGCTCCTCACCGTCCGCGAGCGCGACGACCACGTGCGGGTTCGGCACGGTCACCGCGAGGCCCGGCCGGGCGACGGGGACGCCGGGCACCGACACCATCACGTCGCCGCCGCCGAGGGTGAACGGCCCGAGGTCGACGGCGTAGCCGTTCGGCGTCCGGCGTACCGGACGCACGCCGCCGCGCGTGACGATCGGCAGCTCGCCGTCGTCGGCGAGGGTCGCGAGCCCCTCGGCCAGCAGGAAGGCCGTGAAGACGCGGATGCCGTTGCCGCACATCTCGGCGGCGGAGCCGTCGGCGTTGCGGTAGTCCATGAACCAGACGGCCTCGCCGTCCACCAGCGCGGCACCCTCGCGGTCGGCCGCGGCGCGCACGGCCCGGAGCACACCGTCCGCCCCGACGCCGAACCGGCGGTCGCAGAGACGCGCGACCTCGCTGGGGGCGAGGTCGAGCTCGCCGTCGGGGTCGGCCACCAGCACGAAGTCGTTCCCGGTGCCGTGGCCCTTCGTGAAGCGCAGCGCGGCCATGCGATCAGCCTAGAGGCGGGCCGCCCGGGCACTGCCGAGCGCCTCGAGCACGGCGTCCACCGCGCCGGGATCGGTGCCGTCGATGCGCAGCGCGTCGTCGTCCCGGTTGAACCAGGCCCGCTGCCGTCGGACGACGCGCCAGGTGAGCCGGATCGTCTCCTCGATCCCGTCGCCCACGTCGAGGTCGCCGCGCAGCACCGCGAGGGCCTGCGCGTAGCCGATCGCGCGGGCCGCGGTGGTGCCGTCCGCCAGCCCCCGTGGCAGCAGCGCACGCACCTCGTCGAGCAGGCCGTCGGCCCACATGTGCCTGGCCCGCTCGGCGAGCCTCGGCTGCAGGACCTCGGTCTCCGCCTCGACGGTGATCCGCACCGTCGGGCGCCACCAGGCCGCCTGGTCGGGCAGGGAGGCGGCATAGGGGCGCCCGGTGAGCGTGACGACCTCGAGGGCGCGGATGACGCGCCGCAGGTTGCCGGAGGGGATCCGCTGCGCGGCGACCGGATCCTCCTCCGCGAGCCGCCGCCAGAGCGCGTCGGGGCCCAGCTGGTCGGCCTGCTGCTCGAGGTCGGCGCGGAGGGCGGGATCGGTGGCCGGGAAGTCGAGGTCACGCAGCACCGCCTCGATGTAGAGGCCCGATCCGCCGACGAGCAGCGGCACGGCGCCGCGCGACTCGATGTCCTCCACGGCGGCGCGGGCGGCCTCGCGGTACACCGCCACCGAGGCGGTCTCCGTCACGTCCCAGAGGTCGAAGCAGTGGTGCGGGATCCCGCGCCGGTCCACGGCGGGCAGCTTCGCCGTGCCGATGTCCATGCCCCGGTACAGCTGCATCGCGTCGGCGTTCACCACCTCCGCGCTGCCGCCGGCGGCGGCGATCGCCTCCGCGATCGCGAGCGACAGGGACGTCTTGCCGGTGCCCGTGGCACCGGCAAGCAGGATCAACACAGCCCGGTGCCCGTGGCACCGGCAAGCAGGATCAACACCGTGTCACGCGTGCCGCAGGCCGGGCAGGCCGAGCGACACGGCGCGGGTCGTCGACGGTGCGGGCGCAGCGCAGGCCGCCGACTCCCGGGCGTCCCACGCATCGCCCGCGCGCGTGCGCTCGATCCGGACCGGCCGGCCGGCAGGCAGGTCGGCGATCAGGTAGGCGGGAGCCGCAGCGGTGACCGTCGCCCGCACGAGGTCGCCGGGGCGCGGTGCGGCCGCGCCGTCGGGCAGGCCGAGGTGCACGAGCCGGTTGTCCGCCGCGCGGCCCGACAGGCGGTGGGTGGCGCCGTCCTTGCGTCCCTCCCCCGTGCCGACGAGCACCTCGACCTCGGTGCCCACGAGTGCCCGGTTGCCGTCCCAGGAGATCCGCTCCTGCAGCGCGAGGAGCCGTTCGTATCGCTCCTGCACGACCCCCTTCGGTACCTGATCCGGCATCGTCGCCGCCGGGGTGCCGGGCCGGATCGAGTACTGGAAGGTGAACGCGGACGCGAAGCGGGACGCCTCGACCACGTCGAGCGTCGCCTGGAAGTCCTCCTCCGTCTCGCCGGGGAACCCGACGATGAGGTCGGTGGTGATCGCGGCGTGCGGGATGCGGTCGCGCACGGCGTCGAGGATCGAGAGATAGCGGTCGGACCGGTACGAGCGCCGCATGGCGCGCAGGACGCGGTCGGACCCGGACTGCAGCGGCATGTGCAGCTGCGGCATGACGGTGGGCGTCTCGGCCATCGCGTCGAGCACGTCGGGGGTGAACGCGGCCGGGTGGGGGCTGGTGAACCGCACGCGCCGCAGGCCCTCGATGCCGCCCGTGGCGCGCAGCAGCTTGCCGAACGCCTGCCGGTCACCGAACTGCACGCCGTACGAGTTCACGTTCTGCCCGAGCAGTGTGACCTCGATGGCGCCGTCGCCGACGAGCGCCTGGATCTCGGCGAGCACGTCACCGGGCCTTCGGTCCTGCTCCTTGCCGCGCAGCGAGGGCACGATGCAGAAGGTGCACGTGTTGTTGCAGCCGACGGAGATCGAGACCCAGCCGCTGTAGGT
>DASYJR010000114.1:0-11467 GCA_035996305.1 Amnibacterium sp.
GTTCACCGAGATCGCGGGGAAGAGCAGGTCGCCGTCACGGTCCCATTCGTGCAGACGGTGCACGCCGGTGGTCGTCTCCTCGGAGACGCCGCGGATGTCCTGGGCGATGCGCGTCCAGCGCTCGGGGTCGCGGTCGAGCGAGCGGCGCAGCACGTCGAGCAGCGCGCTCATCTCGGCGCCGTCGTCGTCCTTCGTCTCCGGCACCCGGCCAGCCCGCTCGTACTTCACGCCGCGGTGGACCAGGAGGGAGGCGTCGCCGCCGTCGTCGAGGATCATCGTGGGGCCGGTGAAGTCGCCGCCCACCGCGCGCGCCTCGGCGGTCCAGTCGAAGATGCGCTCGGCGCAGTCCCAGTACTCCTCGATCGACTCGCCCTTCCAGGCGAAGACCGGCACACCCGCCGGCCTCGCCGGCGTGCCGTCGCGGCCGACGACGACGGCCGCCGCCGCCTCGTCCTGCGTGGAGAAGATGTTGCAACTCGCCCAGCGCACCTGCGCACCGAGCGCCGTGAGGGTCTCGATCAGCACCGCGGTCTGCACGGTCATGTGGAGGGAGCCCGCGATACGGGCCCCCTCGAGCGGCCGGGTCTCGCCGTAGCGCTCCCGGAGGGCCATCAGGCCGGGCATCTCCTGCTCGGCGAGCCGGATCTGGTGCCGGCCGGCCTCCGCGAGGTCGAGGTCGGCGACCCGGAACTCGAGGGTCGGACTGTCTGGCTCCGTATCGAGGGACGTCTCCACAAGACTCATGCGGTCGATTCTCCCATCCGCCAGGGACGTCTCGAGCAGCCCCCACTCCGCACCGAGAGACCTGCGCCGGGTCGCGCAGACGGAGGTCAGAGCCCGAAGAGGGTGCCCTTGCTGCGCTGGGGCTCGGGCACGTCGACGACGTCGTCGTCGGGCGCGGAGATCCGCAGCACCGACCAGCCGTTCGGGGCGGACAGCCGGTCCGCGTGGTGGGTGCAGAGGTCGTAGCTGTGCGGCTCGGCCTTCAGGCTGAGCGGCCCGAGCACGGCCATCGAGTCCGCGTACACGTACGTGAGGGTCGCGACGGCCGGCTTCTGGCAGGTCACCCGCGTGCAGAGCCGTTTCGTCGTCATGGCGCGGTCATGGTATGCACGTCGGGCGCTCCTCGGCGGCTGCGCGGCCCGGCGCGTCCCGGATCGCCGCCTCCTCGGCCCGTTCGCGTCGCGATCCGTGCCGCATCCGGCGGGCGGATGCGGCAGGAGTCGCGACGCGAGTGGGCGGGGGCCCGCGGGTACCATGCCGGAATGGCTCGCTCGCGCCGCGTGTCGCACGCGCCGTCCGCCCGGGGCGGCTTCCGCAACCGGCACGGCCGCGGGCTCCGCTCCTCCGTCACCGGACCGCACCTGCCCGTGCTGCGCACGCGGGCCGAGGCATTCGAGTCCATCGTCGCCGAGACCGCCGACTACCTGCGCGGGCTCTGGCCCGACGACCTCAGCGACGTGTCCTTCGAGATCGCGGGCATCCCGCGCTCCGTCACCCCGAACGGCCTGGACCGGTGGTGGGTCGACAGCGCCGCCCGCAGGGTCGTGCTCTACCGGCTGCCGATCGAGCGGCTCTCGCACCTGCACGTCGACGACGAGGCGCACCAGCGGATGTATGTGGAGAGCTGCGTCTTCAAGGCCGTCGCCGAGCTGCTCGGCAAGGATCCGTGGGACCTCGCGCCCGACCGCTTCCACCACTTCTGAGCGCACGGAGCGGCCCGGATCGGTGCTCCGAACGTGACCGGGGCGGGGCCTCGAGGCCGCGGGCCGACCCGGAACCTGGCGACCGGGATCAGTGGGTGACGCGCACCGGGTGCGCGGCCTGGTCGGCGGGCGCGACGGGGTAGGCGGCGACCGCCGCGGATCCCGCGAAGCTCACGGCCGCGCGCAGACCGGATCCGCCGGTGAGCGTCCCCACGCCGGCGTGCACCGTGGTGATGGCGGTTCCGCCGGCCGGGACCTGCACGGTCCCGCCGCCGATGCCCGCTACCTTCACGGACACGGTGCGGCCCGTCGGGTTCGCGAGCGACAGCGTCGCTCCGGGGCCGTCCGCGACGGCGAGCGGGGCGGCGGCGCCGAGCGGGTCGGCCGCCGCGATCCACGCGAGGTCGACGCCGCGGGCGGTGGCGGTCGTCGCCGCCGCGTTCATGCCGCCGCCGGCATTCGTCGCTCCGGGGACGCCCAGGAGGCCGGCGTCGGTGCCCGTGGAGGTGCCGCCGGGCACGCTCCCGTCGGTCCCGGTGGGGTTCGTCGTGGTGCCGGCCGCGGTGCCGGTGGCGGTGGCGGTGGTCGAGCCGGACGGGTCGGTGACGGTGGCGACGCGAGCGCCGGCGACCACCGGGCGGGTGCTCTCCACGTCGAGCGAGTACACCCCGTCGGTGAGCCCGGGCAGCGTGAGATCCGTGACCTTGCCGCCCTCGACGCGCAGGGAGAGCACCTTGTGGCCCGACCCCGAGGACCCGGTGACGGTGACCCGCACGTCGGCGGGCGCCGACCCGGGAGCGAGCAGGCGGAGCACGGGCAGCAGGTCCCCGTAGCCGGCCGTGGCCGAGGAGGCGGCGACCGCGGACGCGTTCGCGATCCGCACCCCCGTGACGACCTGGCGGGTGGCGGGCGCGCTGGTCGGTCCCGTGAGGTCGAGCCCGCCGGATTCGAGGCCGCGGACGACCCGCTGCTCGAGCGCGACCCCGAGCTGGCCGCCGGTGCTGGTGACCTCGACCGCCGTGCCCGCAGCGCCGGGCGCGATGCTCGCGAGCGACACGGCGAGGCGGCTCCGGGGGCCGACGAGCACCTCGCTGCCCCCGACGGTCTGGACCCGGCCGGTCTCGGTCCAGACGGCGAGGGAGACCTGGGCGGCCACGCTCGAGGCGTTCGCGAGGGTGAGCACGCTGGTGCGCCCGGTCGTGGTCGATCCCGCCACCACCCACGCGGTGTTCACCGGCACCGTGCACGCGGATGCGACGAGCCCCGACGCGTCGCCGGTGGTGACGGTCTGCGACTGGGCGCCGGCGATGGCACCGTGCGTGGTGTCGGCCGCGCGCGCGGTGTACAGGCGCGGCCGCGTGCCGCTGCCGCCCTTCACCGTGCCGCCCCCGAGGGTCGTGGCGGTCGCGGATCCGGAGCCGGCGACGCCCACGCGCCGGGACGGCGAACCGTCGGCGGAGAGGGTGCTGGCCTTCTGGCCGACGGCGCCGACCGCGACGGGCGAGCCCGGGCAGACGAGGCGCTGCACGGGCGAGGACGGCGTCGACACGATCGCGTGGCCCTCGGCGCCGACGGCGGGGATCTGGCCGAGCGCCGCCGCCACCACGACGCCGACGATGACGACGCCGGAGGCGCCGAGCAGGCGGGACATCAGCGCCATGCCGGCACCTCCTCCCGGCCCTGCGGCCGTTCGATCGCGGACGCGGGGATCGCCCCGGTGCGCACGAGCTCCCGCGCCATCTCCTGCTCGGGTGCGGCCGGGCGGTGCGCCGGGCCGGCCGGTCGCTGCCGCGGCGTGCTCGCCACGTCCGCCCGGGGCGCCCGCGTGAGCGGTTCGGGGCGGAGCCGGACGGCGAGCCGGCGGGTCGGCAGCGCGAGCAGCGCGAACGCGGCCAGCACGATCCCTTGGAGCAGCAGCACGGCGACACCGATCGGCCGCGCCGTGTTCGACGGGCCGATGAAGTCGGGTGTCGCGCCCGCGGAGCTCGGCAGGTCGACGTAGCGGTAGAGCGTGCCGGCCGCCGACCGGGACACGGCGGAGAACAGCGAGCTGCTCCCGAGGGCGGCTCTGGCGTCGGCGGCCGCGGTGGCGCTGACCGCGTCCGTCGCGCCGGGGGCCAGCAACACGTAGCCGATCGCGAGATCGTCGAGGCGCGCCCTGAGGTCGTCGCCGTTCGGCTGCACGAGCGCCGCGGAGAGCGCGGCGAGGCGTCGGCCCTCGCCGAAGTCCGCGGTGGTGTGCAGGGTGCTCTGCTGCTCCAGCGTCTCGCCCTGACCGCGCGTCAGCCGCTCACGAACGCCGCCGTCGGGCTGCGGCGTGAGGGTGAGCATGCCGAGGCCCGGCGCGGCGACGGCCTCCGCAGCGACGAGCGCGGGCGCCGTGGAGCTGCCGCTCGCGCGCACCGCGGAGGTGCCGAGCAGGGTGCCGACGAGCAGCGGCGACACGGCCGTCGTGATGGCCGCCACGGCGGTGAGGCCGATCACGGCGGCGGAGGCGGCGCGCGCGTGGGCGAGCAGCGCGGCCACGCGGTCGTTGACCGGCAGCTCGCCGCTCGCGGCGAGGCGGTCGAGGCCGCAGACCGCCGCCTCGAGCAGTCCGAGCCAGGCGATGCTCAGTCCGGCGCCGGCCCAGCCGGGCACCGGCGTCGCGCCGCTCGCGGCCACCTCGATGCGGGTGGCGAGCACCGCGGCGACCAGACCGCCGACGCCCGCGATGCCGACGCGGATCGGCATGCTGCGCCGCGGCCAGAAGAGCCCGACCGCGCCGAGCAGGAGCAGGGGCAGGCAGAGGGCGAAGACGAGCAGCGCGGATCCGGTCGCACCGAGCCCCAGGGGCGCGGCGAGCGCCTGCCACGCCCCGGCCTGCCAGGCGGGCCAGCCGGCGGCGAGCTGCAGCACCGCCGACAGCTGCGCGGGCAGCCCGAGCAGGTGCGGCGCCGTGCCCGCGAGCTGCGGCAGCCCCGGGTCGGCGAGCACGCCGATCGGGGTCCCGTAGCGCAGCTGCTCGTACGCGAGCGGCAGGAACAGCACGACCGCGGGCAGCGGAAGCGGGAGGATCCGCGACAGACGGTTCCTCGTGTCCGGCGCGCGGCGCACGGCCGCGACCACGACGGCGGCGAGCCAGCCCACGCCGAGCAGCGGCAGCAGCGACGGCGAGCACGCGGCCATCAGCGCGCCGAGCAGGGCGAGGGATGCGGAGGCGGACCACGAGCGCCGCACGTGGAAGGCCGCGAGCAGCGCGAACGGCGCCGCGAGGTGGACCAGCACCGGGCCGATCCGGCCGGCGTCGAGCGCGGCGAGGAAGGACGGGGCGACGGTCCAGAGCAGGCCGCCGACGATCCGTAGGCTGCGGCGCCGCGTGAAGCGGGTGGTGGCGAGCCAGCCGCCCGCGGCCGCGACGGGCAGCGCGACGAGCCACAGGCCGACGACCGCGGCCGACGGATGCCAGAACGCGAGCGTGCCCAGCAGCGCGAGCACGAGGGCGAACGGATCCGCGGGACCCACGAAGCCCTGGCCGAGCGGATGGGGAGCCCAGCCGATCGACCGCCAGAGATCGTGCAGGCCGCCGAGCGGCAGCAGGCCGCCGCCGGAGAGGGCGGAGGCGCCGATCAGGGGGAAGAACAGGATGGCGCTCACCGCGGCGACGGCGATGGTGAGCCCGAGGCCGCCGCTGCTCGCGAAATGCACCGGCTCGCGGCGCGGGCCGCGGCCGTTGTCGCGGAGCAGGGCGCGACGGTGGCGCACCTCCTTCCACGGCAGCCGGAGGGGCGAGATCGCGTTCCAGCCGACCGCGCGCGCCCGGGCGATGCGGGAGCGGGCGCGTACGACGCCCGGGAAGCAGGTGAGGGCGACGACGAGGGCGGCGAGCAGCTCGGCCGGAGCCGAGCCGGGCCGCTTGCGGAGCAGCTGGCCGATCGCCCGCACCACGCCGAGCGGCAGCAGCGACAGCCAGTGCAGGGGCACGAGCGGCAGCGGCGCGTAGGCGAGCCGGCGATGCAGCTGCGCCTCTCGGCGGAGCCGCACGCGGCGGGGTTCCGTGGTCGAGGCGCCGAGCAGCCGCGTGCCGGGCGCGTCGATCCCCGCGGACCGCACGCGCGACTTCGGCACGAGCTGCACGCGGTGGCCGGCGAGGCGGCTGCGGATGCAGAAGTCGAGCGCGTCGTCGACGGCGGGGAGGGCGGGGTCGAAGCCGCCGAGGTGCCGCCACAGGGACTCGCGCACGAACATGCCCCCCGCGGCCACGGCGAGCACGTCGCTGTGCCGGTCGTACTGCGCCTGGTCGAGCTCCGGCTCGGCGAGCTCCACCGCCGTGCCGAACGGCGTCATCGTCTCGCCGTAGGAGTGGAGGTAGTCGGGGGCGTCCCACTGCATCTGCTTCGGGCCGGCGACGGCCACGGAGGGGGCGAGCTCGACGGCCTGGAGCAGGCGCTCGAGAGCGCGGGGCTCCGGTGCGTTGTCGGAGGCGAGCAGCCAGAGCCACTCGTCGTCGGACGAGGCGATGCCCGCGGCCTTGACGCCGGTCGCGACGGCGAGCCCGAAGCCGGCGCGCGCGCTGACGTGCGCGTGGACGGTCGGCTCCACCCCCGCGATGATGTTCGCGGTCACCGGGCTGCTACCGAGCTGCACCACCACCAGCCGGTCGGGCAGGCGGCTCTGCAACGTGATCGCGTCGAGGGTCTCGCGGAGGTAGTCCGCACCATCCGCCGCGACGAGGATCGCAGTGACAGAGAGCGGCACCGGATCACGGTAGGTGCGCCGGGGGCGCCACGCCGTTCCGACCCGCCGCGCGCTCCCATCCTCATAGCGCCGGAGATCGTGGCGTCCGAGGCCTCCCGCGGGCCGCATCCCCCGTTCTCAGGAGCACACCGCCGTATTCAGGAGATTCCGGCGCCGACCCCGGAGTGTCGTGCCGGAGGTCCTGAACAGGGCGGATGGGGCGCCGGATGGAGCGCCGGGGGCCCCGATACGACGAAGGCCGCGTCCCCGGTCAGGGGCGCGGCCTTCCGTCGGAAACGGTTCAGCCGACCTTGCGGAGCTTGCGGCGCTCGCGCTCGGACAGACCGCCCCAGATGCCGAATCGCTCGTCGTTCTTGAGCGCGTACTCGAGGCACTGCGCCTTCACCTCGCAGGAGGTGCAGATCTTCTTCGCCTCGCGCGTCGATCCACCCTTCTCAGGGAAGAAGGCCTCAGGATCGGTCTGCGCACAGAGCGAGTCGGCCTGCCAGGCCAGCGGGTCGTCGGTGTCATCCGCGACACGACGCACGCTGGGAACGCCCAGGTTGATGGGGTCGACGAACCAGTCGCCGGGCACCGATGCCTGGTAGGGGGAAACGGTCATGACTGATCGTCCTCTCGAATGCGTCCGGAGCCCCGCGCCCCGAATGCGTGGGAGCAATTACACCGATGTGTTTCGACCCCGTCAAGGCCGCGAACCTTGCCACCGCGTGTCGCCGCCGGCGGGGAGGACGCGCCGCGGAGACACCGACCCGAGGTGAGGTCGAAGGTTGAACGAACCTTGGAACGCGCTGGGCTACCGCGGTCTGATCAGGACTTCCGTGATCATGTCGGAAGAGGGATCCACCGCTCGCTCTCAACTTTCAAGCAGTGCTCGAATGCTGACGACACGCCGATAACGACAGTCGTTGCGTAACATGTTGTTCACATGACGCGCCCGAAGATTTTTTTCCTGCGCCGGCATCCGCTCGAATTCGTGTTCGAATCATGCGAATTGCTGCACGCATTGCACCCCCCGGACGAGGGGTACAGCGAAATCTACTGACCCCATTTCGGGGGCATTGTGCGTATCACAGCCCAATAACGTCTGTCCAATCGGACACGCCGGGCGACGAGCCCGCCGCCGATCGGCCGCGGACGCGGCCGGCGCCGGACGGAGCAGCCCGCGGCGGTGTTCAGGCGGCCGCGTGCGCGGAACGGGCTCGCCACGCGCTGGCGACCATGTCGGTGAGCGAGTGCCGCACGGCCCATTCGAGGTCGCGGGCCGCGAGCTCGCCCGACGCGACGATGCGAGCAGGGTCCCCGGGACGACGAGGAGCGATCTCCGGCGTGAACTCGATGCCGGTGACCTCACGGATCGTCCGCATGATCTCCCCGACGCTCGCGCCTTCGCCGGAGCCGAGGTTGTACACGGGCTCGAGGGACTCCCCCGCCGCGAGGCGCTGCGCCGCGACCACGTGCGAGCGGGCGAGGTCGACGACGTGCAGGTAGTCGCGCACGCAGGTGCCGTCGGGCGTCGGGTAGTCGTTGCCGTTGATCCTCGGCCTGCGGCCTTCGAGCAGCGCGTCGAAGACGACCGGGAAGAGGTTGTGCGGGCTCGTGTCGTAGAGGTCGTCGCTGCCGGAGCCCACGACGTTGAAGTAGCGGAGCGCGGTGTGCTGCAGCCCGACGGCCCGGCCCTGGTCGGCGAGCAGCCACTCCCCGATCAGCTTCGACTCGCCGTACGGCGACTCCGGATGCAGTGGGGTGGATTCGGTGACCAGGTCGACGTCAGGGGTGCCGTAGACGGCCGCGGAGGACGAGAAGACGATCTTGTCGACGCCGGCGCCGGCCATGGCGCCGAGCAGCGTCGAAGTCCCGGTCACGTTCTGCGCGTAGGTGTGCAGCGGGCGCTGCACGGAGACGCCCGCGTACTTGAAGCCGGCGATGTGCATCACCCCCTCGACCGGGTGCTGCTCGAAGACGTCGGCGAGCAGCTCGCCGGACAGGATGGATCCGCGGACGAGCTCCACGTCGTGCGGGACGAACCCGCGGTGGCCGCTCGAGAGGTCGTCGACCACGAGAGGTTCGATGCCCGCGTGCTGGAGCGCGCGCACGACGTGGGCGCCGATGTAGCCGGCGCCGCCGGTGACCAGCCATGTCATGCCGCGAGCCTACGAGGCGCGGCGGCGACGGACCCCGAGGACGGTCGGCGTGCTCAGAGGAGGAGCAGCTCGTAGGCGCCGAGCATCGCCGCGGCGGCGACGGACACCGTCGCGACGAAGGCGAGCGCCCCCCAGGAGCGCTCCTGGCGCCGGCGGGCGCGTGCCGCCAGGCTGCACTGCTTCGACACCGCGGCCATCGCGGCGTCCAGGGTGCGGAAGCTGCCGATCGGCTCGCCGTCCGCGTCGGTGGCGAGGAACCGGTGCCCGCACTCGACCGTGCCCAGGTGGCGCCCGTCGCGGCGCGCGACCCAGAGGTCCTTCTGCGTAGGCCGCCAGACGGTGCTCGGGTCGTCGTCGACCGGCACGACGGTCTCGGCGGTGGGGACGCTCGCCATCGGGGTCCTCCTTCGCTCCTGGATTCGTGGTGCTGAGGAATTCGTGGTGCTGTGGAGATCGGTTCGGCCCGGAGAACGGCGACGGCGGGGTCGGGCGCCGATCTCGCGGGACGAATACTCGGAAAGGTAGCCACTCTGTACCCCGTGCGATAGCCCCTTGCGGAATGAACTTCGAGTGAATACGAGGGCTGCTCGGGGGACGACCCGATGGCTTGTACCCCGTTCGGCGTCCGCCGCGTTCGCGCGACGCGGATCGCGGCAGGATGAGGGACATGTGCGGTCGCTACGTCGTCACGAAGGCCGTGAACGACCTCCTGCCCGACCTGCTCGGCGGCTTCGATCCGCTGCCGGACGACTTCAACGTCGCACCGACGGCCCTCGTCCCCGTCGTCCGCGAGCGCGGCGGCGAACGGCGGATGCCGGAGGTGCAGTGGGGCTTCCTGCCGTCCTGGGCGAAGGATCCGAAGGCGAAGCCGCAGCCGATCAACGCGCGCATCGAGACGGTCGCGACCTCGGGCATGTTCAAGCGGGCGTTCGCCCACGCGCGGTGCCTCGTGCCGGCCCTCGGCTACTACGAGTGGGTGGTCACGCCGACCGGCAAGCAGCCCCACTTCATCGTCGATCCGGACACCGCGCTCGCGATGGCCGGGGTGCTGAGCGCCTGGCCCGACCCGACGCGCGACCGGGACGATCCCGACCGCTGGCACCTCTCCATGGCGGTCATCACCCGGGACGCGCACGTCGCGCCGGGCGAGGTGCACGACCGGATGCCCGCCTGCCTCACGCCCGACGCCTATGAGGACTGGCTGTCGGACGGGCTCGAGCCGGACGAGCTCGTGGCGCTGCTCGACCGCGAGTCGCTCGACGTCGCCCACGAGCTCACCCACTACGAGGTCAGCCGGGACGTCAACAGCGTGCGCAACAACGGGCCCCACCTCATCCAGCCGCTGCCCGAACCCGGGTCGACCCGCGGATGATCCCGGAGGCCTGGCAAGCGGTCCACCGCGGCGACGGCGAGCGGGTCGGCTACCTGTCCCCCGACGGCCGGCCGCGCACGCTGCTGGGCACGGCGTTCGCGCTGCGGGACGGGGAGGACGCCCGCACGGCCCTCGCCGACCGGGGGCTCGCGGCGCTGGACCGGCGGTGGTTCGCCCGGCTGCCCGACGAGCTCGTGCCGGGGGTCGACGCCCGGCAGCCGGAGGCCGCCTGGCGCTGGCACCCCGTCGTCGTGGTCGAGGCAGGGCCCGGGGCGTGCCGGATCCGCCTCTGGATGGCGTCGCCGGCCGAGCTGCGGATCGTGCTCGAGCTGCCCGTCCCGGTGGGCGACCTGCTGCTCGAGGAGCCGCCGGGCGGCTGAGGCCCGGCGCGCGGTCGCGGTCGCGCGGGTCAGCGGAAGGGGCTGTGGCCCAGCTGGTTGCGCGTGGCGATCATCTCGCCCACGTGGTTCGTCCAGTGGCCGAGCATCGGCCAGCGCACGAGGAAGGCGACGGGGGCGTCCCACATCCGGTACAGCCACCCGAACGCGTCCGGGTCCACTCCGGCCGCACGGAGCCGGCCCTCCGCGTCGACGACCCGGTCGACGTCGTCCGGGCGGAGCGCCGCGAGGTAGGCCCGCACGTCGTCCGCGACGGCGGCGGCGTACCCGTCGACGGCGGCGAGGTCGAGGTCGGCGGCCCAGGGCTGCTCGACCTCCTGCAAGCCGCCGCCGCCGACGGCCGCGTCCGTCGGGAAGTCCGCCAGTCGGCCGTCCCGCCCCGGCTCGGCGGCGCCGGCCACCACGAGGCCGAGCGCCGCGTGCCGGGCCACGTGGTACGTCGCCCACCGGATGCTGTTGCCACCCGGGAGCCGCGCGGTGCGGGCGTCGGCCGGCACGATCCGCTGCACCTGATCGCGGTGCCGCGCCTGCGTCTCGTCGTGCTCGGCGAGGAGCCAGGTGGAGAGGTCCATGTCGGTCGGATGCTATCGACGCTGGGCGGAGCGGGGTGGGTCAGCCGAAGGCGGCGACCACGTCCTCGATGACGCCGACGGTGTCCTCCCAGCCGGTGACCGCCCTGGTCGGGATGGCGAGCGACTTCACCGGGTAGTCGTTGCCGTCCGGATCGAGCCGATCGCCGACGAACACCGTCTCCGCGTACGGGATCCCGGTCAGCTCGGCGAGGCGGCGCATGCCGTACGCCTTGTCGATGCCCTTGCGGGTGATGTCGACGGACGTCGATCCGCCACTGCGCACCTCCAGGTCGGGCAGCTCGCGCTGCACGGCGGCGCGCAGCCGGCTCTTCTTCTCCCCCGTCGGATCCCACGCGCGCTTCTCGTCGAGCGGCGCCTGCTGACCGAGTGCGGAGAAGGTGATCTGCGAGCCGCGGTCCTCGAGCGCGGGCCCCCACGTGTGCTCCGCCCAGAGGCCGAGCCGCTCCGCCTGCTCCTCGACGGCCGCCATCGCGCGCCGCTTCTCGTCGTCGCTGAGGTCCTCGGCGTAGATGCAGGTGAG
>DASYJR010000115.1:0-4453 GCA_035996305.1 Amnibacterium sp.
TCTCGGCCTGGATGCCGCGCGGCACCTCCACGTCGGCGCCGAACCGCACGAGCGTGGCGGCGGGGCTGGCGCGCCTGGTGGCCTGCGTGGCGGCGCCGGCGAAGCGGCCGATCAGCTGGCTGGTGAGGTTCTTGAGGGCCCCGTGCGCCCGGCGGGAGCCGTCCCACTCGAGGATCCACGGCTCCATCGCACGCAGCCGGTGCAGGGCCTCGACGAGCTCGTCCTGATCGAACGCGCCGCCGACCCACGCGTACATCGCGCCGACGACGTCGCGCTGCGCGGCGTTGGACCGAAGCGCGGCGAGGTCCACGGATCCGGCCACGACGGCGTCCTCGAAGTCGTGCACCGAGTACGCGATGTCGTCGGCGAGGTCCATGACCTGCGCCTCGATGCACCGCCGCTTGTCCGGAGCGCCCTGCCGCAGCCAGGCGAACGCCTGCGCGTCCTCGGGGTAGTAGCCGAACTTCGCGCGACCGCTCGGGTCGCCGACGGCGTCGTCGGGTCCCCAGGGGTACTTGCAGCTCGCGTCGAGGCTCGCCCGCGTGAGATTGAGCCCGTAGGGCGCGCCGTCGGGGCCGAACACCTTCGGCTCGAGCCGCGTGAGCAGCCGCAGCGACTGCGCGTTGCCCTCGAACCCGCCGACGTCGGCCGCCCACTCGGCGAGCGCCCGCTCGCCGTTGTGGCCGAACGGCGGATGCCCGAGGTCGTGCGCGAGGCATGCGGTGTCGACGACGTCGGGCGCGAGGTCGAGGCTGCCGGCGAGCTCGCGCCCGACCTGCGCGACCTCGAGCGAGTGCGTGAGCCGGTTGCGGGCGAAGTCGAGGCCGATCGTCGGGGACAGCACCTGCGTCTTCGCGGCGAGCCGCCGGAGCGCGCTCGAGTGCAGGAGCCGGGCCCGATCGCGGGCGAAGTCGCTGCGGCGTGACGAGTGCTCCTCGGGCAGCCAGCGGTCGCGGTCCGAGGTCGAGTAGGACTGATCGGCCGCGTGCTCGAGATCAACCACCGCTGGTGTCCAGCTCGGCGCCCGCGAGGGAGGAGCGGCCGTCGGCGTCGAGCGTGCGCGAGTCGAGCCACCGCTCGGGCAGGGCGGGCGACTTGGGGCTGCCGGCGCGACCGCGCTGACCCTCCGCCGGCTCGCCCGGGTAGGGCTGATCGGCGTCGAGGGTGCCCAGCAGGTCGTCGAGCTGCTGCAACGACTCGACCTGCGCGAGCCTGGCGCGGGTCGTCCCGCCGACGCCGTAGCCCTTGAAGTACCAGGCGACGTGCTTGCGGATGTCACGGCAGCCGCGATGCTCTCCCCGCGGGCCCGCGCCCGCCGGTTCCGGCGCGTCGCGAAGCGACGTGGCGGCCGTTCGGGTGGGGACCGGCTCGTCGCCGAAGAACTCGACGAGCAGCTCCGCGTGCCGCCGGAAGGCGGCCGCGACCTCGCCGAGCGTCGGCCGGTGCGGTCGGTCGCTTCCCGCACCGAACGCGGCGGCGAGATCGCCGAACAGCCACGGCCGACCGAGGCAGCCGCGGCCGACGACGACGCCGTCGCACCCCGTCTCCGCCATCATCCGCACCGCGTCGTCCGCCGACCAGATGTCACCGTTGCCCAGGACCGGCACGCTCGTCACGGTCTCCTTGAGCTTCGTGATCGCGGACCAGTCGGCGGTGCCGCTGTAGAACTCGGCGGCCGTGCGGGCGTGCAGGGCCATGGACGCGGCTCCCGCGCCCTCGGCGATGCGGCCGGCCTCCAGGTACGTGAGGTGGTCGGCGTCGATGCCCTTCCGCATCTTCACCGTGAGCGGCAGCGGGCCCGCGGCGCGCACCGCGCGCTCGACGATCTCGCGGAAGAGGTCGAGCTTCCACGGCAGCGCCGCTCCCCCGCCCTTGCGCGTGACCTTCGGGACGGGGCAGCCGAAGTTGAGGTCGATGTGATCGGCGCGGTCCTCGTCGCGCAGCATCCGCACGGCCTGCTCGACGGTGCCGGGATCGACGCCGTAGAGCTGCACGGAACGGGGCGTCTCGCTCTCGTGGTGCGTGATGAGCCGCATGGACTCACGCGTGCGCTCGACCAGGGCGCGGCTCGTGATCATCTCGCTGACGTACAGCCCTGCGCCGTACTCCCGGCAGAGCCGCCGGAACGCCGTGTTCGTGATGCCGGCCATCGGGGCGAGCACCACAGGCGCGGCGAGCCGCAGCGGCCCGATGGCCAGCGGGCGCTCAGGAGCGAGAGTGGTGGTCGGCATCCCACCATTCTCCCCGACGCCGGCGACACGCCGTGGCCGCAGCGGCGTCCGCCCGGTCAGCGGTCGGTCGCCGGGGCTGGGGAGGACGCGACGGCGGGCTCCGACGCGGCGTCCGGCACGAGGCAGGCGTCGCCTTCGCAGGCAGGCGCGCCGGCGCCGAGGAGCATCAGCGGGGTCAGCGGGGCCGATCCGGTCAGCGGGGCCGATCCGGTCATCGGACGGACTCGTGCTCGGCGGCGACCTGGGTCAGGGCAGCGGCGAAGACGTCCGGGTCCTGCGCGCCCGAGACGCCGTACCGGCCGTCGATCACGAAGAAGGGGACGCCCCGGATGCCGTACGCCAGGGCCTGGGCCTGGTCGGCGTGCACCGCACCGAGGTACTCGTGCGATTCGAGCGCCGCGCGCACCGGGTCCGCGTCGAGCCCCGCCTCGGCCGCGATCGAGACCAAGTCGTCGACACGGCCGACGTGCCGGCCCTGCTCGAAGTAGGCCCGGAAGAGCGCCTCCGCGGTCTCCAGCTGCCGGTTCTGCGCCTTGGCGGCGTGCAGCAGCTCGTGGGCCAGCACGGTGTTCGTGTGGATCACGCGGTCGAAGTCGTAATGCAGGTCGACGGCCGCCGCGATCCCGGTGACCTGCTGCAGCATCGCGGCGACCTGGGCGGCCGGCATGCCCTTGCGCTCGGCCAGGAACTCGGTGGTGCTGCCCTCGAAGTCGACGGGGGTGTCCGGGGAGAGCTCGAAGGAGTGGTACTCGACCTCGACCGGCACTCCGGCCCGGCGAGCACCCTCCTCGAACCTGCGCTTCCCGATGTAGCACCAGGGGCAGGCCACGTCGGACCAGATGTCGATCTTCACGGCGTCCGTCACCTCGGATGCGACCGCCGGGGGCCTCTCGCTATTCCCGTACGGTGGGACGGGTGAGCCTGGAGCGGGTGCAGGAGGACGCGGACGAGCGCGGGATCGGCGTCGAGTTCGTCGCCCGGCCCGCGGCCGGGTCGCTCGAGGAGGCCGCAGCACTGCTCGGCATCGCACCGGCCGGGATCGTCAAGTCCCTCGTCGTGAAGCGCAGCGACGGGACCTTCCTGTTCGCGCTCATCCCCGGCGACCGGCAGATCGCGTGGGCGAAGCTTCGGGCGGCGGTGGGCGTGAACAAGCTGCAGCTGCCGGGGCCCGAGGCGGCGCTCGAGGCGACCGGCTACGAGCGGGGCACCATCACCCCGCTCGGCAGCACGACCGCCTGGCCGGTCTTCGCCGACGAGCGCATCTCGGGGCGGATCGCCATGGGCGCGGGCGCGCACGGATACTCGGCGTTCGTCGACGCCGCGGAGCTGCTGCACGGCCTCGACGCCACGATCGCCGACATCAGCGACTGAGGGCCGCCCGCAGCGGCGGGGTGTCGCGTGTTCTCGCGGCCTCCGCTCCTCCACAGCCCCCTTTCGACTGCACGGCCCGTGGAGAACGAATCCCTGGTCCGGCCCATGTCTTGGACCCCGGAGGGTGTCGGGGGGCGGTGCCACGATGTGCGCATGCAGGACGACTTACAGCTCGGGCAGGCGAGCGCCCTCGCCGCCGCGCCCTGCCGCCCGGCGGGGATGGGTGACGGACAGCTGCTGGAGGAGACCGAACGCCTGGAGGCGCTCGGCCGACTTCTGGACGCCCAGCGCGTCGCCCTCGCCGGTGAGATCGCATGGCGATCCCGGGAGCAGCTCGGCGAGCAGGGGCTCGCGAGGCGCCAGGGTGACCGGAACGCGGCCGACCTGCTCGCCCGGCGCCTGCTGATCGGCGGACGCGAAGCCCGCCGGCGCACCGCGCTCGGCCTCCGACTGCGCACCCGGCTCTCCCTCCAGGGCGAGGAGCTGCCTCCCCGGTGGCCCCATGTGGCCCGCGCCCTGCTGACGGGGACCATCGGCGTCGAAGCCGCCAGGATCATCGTCGACGCCCTCGGCTCGATCGCCCGACGCGCCGATCCGGCGGAGCTCGACCTGGCCGAGCAGGCACTCGTCGACAGCGCCGGCTCGACGTCTCCCGACCTGCTCCGGGTGCAGGCGGAGGTCTGGCTGGCGCGTCTGGACCCCGATGGCGCGAAGCCGGCCGAAGACGCGGCGCACCGCAACCGGAGCGTGAAGATCGGCATCGAAGGACCCGACGGCATCACCCGCACGGTCCTGCTGACCCCCACAGAGGGGCCGCGCTCCTGCGCGCCCTGTTCGACGCCGACCGACGT
>DASYJR010000116.1:0-5553 GCA_035996305.1 Amnibacterium sp.
CCCCCGCCCGCCAAGCGGCCCGAGGTCGTGCTCACCCCCGACGACGACCGGGCGGCGCGCATCCCGTCCGCGGCGTGGCGTGCCCTGCGCCAGGCCCTCACGGCCGGCCCGGTGCTCGTGCAGGTCGCGCGGCCCGGCGAGGCGGCGCTGCGGGCGCTCGCGACCGGGGACGCCCCGCCCCCGATCGACGCGGGCCGCACCGCCCACGAGCTCGGCCGCGCGTTCCCGGGCGTCCCCGTGCTCGTCGCGGACGGCGAGCACGTGCACGACGAGATCGACGGCGCACCCCGCATCGTCGTGGCGACCAGGGGGGCCGAGCCCAGAGCTCCCGCCGGGTACCGCGCGGTGCTGCTGCTCGACGGCCGTCGGATGCTCGCCCGGGAGTCGCTGTGGGTCGCGGAGGACTGCCTCCGCTGGTGGGCGGGCGCCGCGGCGCTCGCCGCCCCCGACGCCCCGGTCCATCTCGTCGGCGTCACCGGCGACGTGGCGACGGCCCTCGCCACCTGGCGCTTCCCGGAGTTCGCGGCCCGGCAGCTCGCCGACCGGCGCCTGCTGCGCTTCCCGCCGGCGGTCCGGCTCGTCGCCGTGACGGGACCGGCGGCGGCCGTCGAGCTCCTCGTGGAGGAGCTCGAGGCGGCCGGCGCGGAGATCCTGGTGCACGGCGCGGATCCGACGGGGCGCCGGGCCGTGCTGCGGTTCGACTACGCAGCAGGACCACGCCTCGCCGCGATCGCGAAGGCGGCCCTCGTGCGCGCCGGGTCCGCCCGGCGGCCGAAGCCGCCCGCCCCGCCACCGCCGTCCCTCCGCGTCCGCTTCGATCCGCACGAGCCCCTCTGACCGCTCTGACCCGCGCCGCCTCGCCCGTGCTCGCCGACGGACGCCCCCTCGGCGCCACCTAGGCTGATCGGCGGCCATCGGGAGGGACGACATGCGGCTGCTCTTCGCCGGGACCCCCGATGCGGCGGTGCCTGCGCTCGACGCCCTCGCGGCCGGCCCGCACGAGATCGTGCGGGTGATCACGCGCCCGCCCGCCCCCCGGGGTCGTCGCCGGGTGCTCACGCCGTCACCGGTCGACGCCCGGGCGACCGAGCTCGGCCTGCCGGTCCTGCACGCGGCTCGCCTCGACGAGGCGGCCACGGCCACCCTGCTGGCGGACCGGGCGGACCTGGGCGTCGTCGTCGCGTACGGCGGGCTGATCAGGGAGCCGCTGCTCTCGGGCCCGCGCCTCGGCTGGATCAACCTCCACTTCTCCTTGCTGCCCCGCTGGCGCGGCGCCGCGCCGGTGCAGCACGCCCTCATCGCGGGCGACACCACGACCGGCGTCGCCGTCTTCCGGCTCGAGCCGGGGCTCGACACCGGGCCGCTGCTCGCGCTCAAGGAGGTGCCGATCGGCGCCCTCGAGACCGCCGGCCACCTGCTCGAGCGCCTCGCCTCGACGGGGGCGTCGCTGCTCGCCCGCACGGTGGACGCGCTCGCCGACGGGACCGCCCGCGAGGCGCCGCAGGTGGGGGAGCCGACGCTCGCCGGCAAGCCGGCTCTCGAGGAGGGCCGCCTCGACCTCACGGCACCGTCCGCCGCCGTCCTGAACCGGTATCGCGGCGTCACCCCGGAGCCCGGGGCCTTCACCGAGCTGGAGGGGGCACGCCTGAAGGTGCTGGAGGCCGCACCGGCGCGCGACGCCGCGCCGCTCGCGCCGGGCGTCGTCGCGCTCGACGGCCGCCGCGTGCTCGTCGGGACCGGGGACGTCCCGGTCGAGCTGGTCACGGTGCAGCCCGCCGGTCGCTCGCCCATGCCGGCGGCGGCATGGCTGCGCGGCGCCCGCCCCCCGGTGCGGCTGGGATGAGCGCCCGTCCCACGCGAGCCGCGAACGTGAGCCCGGCGAGGCGCGTCGCCCTCGAGGTGCTGGTCGCCGTCCGGGAGCGCGACGCGTACGCGAACCTGTTGCTGCCCGTCCTGCTGCGCCGGGCCGCGCTCCCGCCGGCCGAGGCCGCGTTCGCGACGGAGCTGACCTACGGGACCCTCCGGCGCCTCGGCCACTACGACGCGGTGATCTCGGCCGCCTCCGGCCGGGAGGTCCCCGCGATCGACCCGCCCCTGCTCGACGTGCTCCGGCTCGCGGCCCACCAGATGCTCGCCACCCGGACCGCCCCGCACGCCGCCGTGCACCAGGCCGTCGAGCAGGCGCGGGAGGCGGCAGGACGTGGGGCGGCGGGCTTCGCGAACGCCGTGCTGCGCAAGGTCGGCGAGCACGACGACGCGGCCTGGACCGCCCGGCTCGTCGCCGGGATCCGCGACCGGATCGCGGTGCTCGCCATCGAGCACGCCCACCCGGCTTGGGTCGTCGCCGAGCTCGAGGCCGCGCTCGCCCGGACCGACGGCGGCGACGCGGACCTCGCCCGGCTGCTCGAGGTCGACAACATCGCCGCGCCGGTCGGCCTCGTGGCCCTGCCCGGCCTCGCCGATCCGGACGCGACCGGCCTGACGCGGCACGCCCTCTCGCCCGTCGGCCTGGAATCGCCCGGCGGCGACCCGGGCGACGTCCCGGGTGTCCGCGCCGGCGCGGTCCGGGTGCAGGATCCCGGCTCGCAGCTCGCGGCGCTCGCCCTGACCCGCGCCCGCCGGATCCTCCCGGGGGAGCGCTGGCTCGACCTCTGCGCCGGGCCAGGCGGCAAGGCGGCCCTCCTCGCGGCGGAGGCCGCGGCCGGCGGCGCGGAACTGACCGCCAACGAGCTCCTCCCGGCCCGCGCCCGCCTCGTCGAGCGGGCGCTCGCCGCCGTGCCCGGCGAGCACACCGTCGTGATCGGGGACGGCGCGCGCTTCGCCACCGGCGAGGAACGCTTCGACCGGATCCTGCTCGACGCCCCCTGCACCGGCCTCGGCGCCCTCCGCCGGCGGCCGGAGGCGCGCTGGCGGAAGCGGTCCGAGGACGTCCCGGAGCTGGCGGCCACCCAGGCCCGGCTGCTCGACGCCGCGGTGACCGCGCTCGCACCCGGCGGCCTGCTCGCCTACGTGACCTGCTCCCCGGTGACGGCCGAGACCGAGGACCGCGTCGCCGAGGCGCTCGAGCGCCACCCGGGCCTCGAGGCGCTCGACACGACGGCCGTCCTCGCCGGGATCACCACCGGACCGCTGACCCGAGCGCGTCGCGGGACCGCGGCCCAGCTGTGGCCGCACCGGCACGAGACGGACGCGATGTTCGTGCAGCTCCTGACGCGCAGCTGAACCGCTCGGATCCGTGGGGAGACGGCGCCCGCCAGGTATCGTCCAGATCCACGGGCCCGACGTCGCCCGTTCCGGCACCACCGACCCCTCCGAGGAGCCCCCGTGTCCGCCAGCGCGGAGAACCAGCGCACGCTCGAATCGTTCGGCTACAAGCAGGAGCTCAAGCGGTCGGTCTCGACCGTCGACCTGCTGATCTACGGCCTCATCTTCATGGTGCCGATCGCGCCGTGGGCGATCTTCGGCACCGTCTACAACAGCGCCGCCGGCATGGTGCCGCTCGTCTACGTCATCGGGCTCGTCGCGATGATCTTCACGGCGCTCGCCTACGCGCAGATGGCGAAGTCGTTCCCGCTCGCCGGCTCCGTCTTCTCGTACGTCGGCCGGGGCATCCACTGGTCGGTGGGGTTCTTCGCCGGCTGGGCGATCCTGCTCGACTACCTGCTCGTCCCGACGCTGCTCTACGTGTTCGCCGCCGAGTCGATGGTCGGGCTCTTCCCCGGCTCCGCCCGCTGGATCTGGGCCCTGGTGTTCGTGGCCGTCAACACGGTCGTGAACCTGCTCGGCATCAGCTCGATCAAGCTCGCGAACCGGGTCTTCCTCGTCATCGAGCTCGTCTTCGTGGTGATCTTCGTGATCATCGCGGTCATCGCCGTGAACGGCGGCACGGTCCCGGGCGCGGAGTGGAGCACCGACCCGATCTGGACGCCCGGCAAGGTGACCGGCCCGCTCATCGCCGGCGCCCTGTCGATCGCCGTGCTGAGCTTCCTCGGCTTCGACGGCATCTCGACCCTGGCCGAGGAGTCGACGGGGCGCCGGAACGCGGCGGGCCGCGCCATGGTCATCGCCCTCTTCATCGTCGCGGCGCTGTTCATCGTGCAGACGTGGCTCGCGAGCCTGATGGCGGGCGGCCGGTCCGCCTTCTCGGACGCCGAGGCGGGCAACGCCTTCTTCCTGCTCGTGAAGGCCGCCGCGGGCACGGGCTGGCAGAACGCGTTCTTCGTCGTCAACGTGCTCGCCGTCGGCATCGCGAACGCGATGGCCGCCCAGGCCGCGACGAGCCGGCTGCTCTACTCGATGAGCCGGGATCGCCAGCTGCCCCACTTCCTGTCGCGGATCAGCTCCCGGCAGGTGCCGCAATGGTCGATCCTCGTCGTCACCGCGCTCACGGCCGTGCTCGTGCTGTTCTTCGTGGGACAGCTGCCGCTGATCTCATCGCTCGTGAACTTCGGCGCCCTGTTCGGGTTCTGCCTGCTGCACGTGGCGGTGTTCTGGCACTACATCGTCCGGAAGCGCTCACGGAACTGGCTCCTGCACGGCGTCGTCCCCGTGCTCGGCTTCCTGATCATCGCCTACGTGCTGATCAACGCCGATCCGCTCGCGAAGATCGGCGGCCTCGTCTGGCTCGTGATCGGGGCGATCATCTTCGCCGTCAACGTGGCACTCGGCCGGAAGCCCCAGCTGGCGATCCGCGAGGACGTCCCCGTGCAGGGCGAGGGGGCGAAGGCCTGAGCAGTCCGCCGTCAGCGCGCGCGGGGGAGCAGCCGAGTCGCCACCTCCCGCGCCGCTCGGCCGTGCCGATCCGGCACCCCGCGGCTCCAGGCGACCGCCAGCCCGCACCAGGCGACGATCCAGCCGGCGAGGACCTCGCGGGCGAGACCCGCCCGCTCGGCGACCCGGTCCAGCCGCGCCTCCAGCCGCGCCACCGCGACCGCTTGGGTCGGGTTGCAGAACAGGTTGGCCAGGTCGAAGGCGGGATGCCCGGCGAGTCCCTTCGGGTCGATGGCGACCCACCGGTCCCCGAGGTCGAGCACGTTCCCGTGGTGCACATCGCCGTGCAGCGCGACCGCGGGACCGCCGCCCGCGAGCAGGTCGTGGGCCAGTGCGGCGAGGCGAGCGAGCAACGGGTCGGGCTGCGGTCGATCCAGCAGGTCCGCGAACCAGGTGCGGAGCGGGACGAGGCCGACGGCGTCGGGTGGCGCCGGCATCGCGTGCAGGTCGAGGACCGTGTCGACGAGGACGTCCACCGCGTCGTCGTCCCGACCGGTCGTCGACCACACGACGAGGTCCCTCGTTCCCGTGGCGCGCGCCATGAGCACCGCGTCCGCGTCGTGCTCGAGCACCGGCAGGCCGCCGTGCGCCGACCACCAGGCGAGGACGCGGCCGCCGCGGACCTCCTCCTCGATCCGCGCCACCTTGACGAGCACGGGCACGCCGTCCCGCACGCCCGCCGCGAGCCGGGAGGACGGGGTCGCCCAGGTCTCGCCCGTCGGCTCGGCGCCCCAGGCGAGGAGCCGCTCCTCCGGGCTCGGCCGCATAGGGTCGGGAGTCGTG
>DASYJR010000117.1:0-6240 GCA_035996305.1 Amnibacterium sp.
ACCCCAGTGGAAGCCCCGGCCCGGCGCTTCGGTGGCACGCGCCAGGGGCGAGCCGATCATCACGGCATCGGCGCCGCAGGCCACGGCCTTGGCGATGTCGCCGCTGCGGCCGATGGAGCCGTCGGCGATGACGTGCACGTAGCGTCCGCCGGACTCGTCCAGGTAGTCGCGGCGGGCGCCCGCGACATCCGCGACCGCGGTCGCCATGGGTGCGTGGATGCCGAGGGTGGTGCGGGTGGTGGACGCCGCTCCCCCGCCGAAGCCGACGAGCACGCCGGCCGCGCCGGTGCGCATGAGGTGGAGGGCGGCCGTGTAGGTCGCCGCGCCGCCGACGATCACGGGCACGTCGAGCTCGTAGATGAACCGCTTGAGGTCGAGGGGCGCGCTCGCCTTCGACACGTGCTCCGCGGAGACCGTGGTGCCGCGGATCACGAACAGGTCGACGCCCGCCTCGAGCACGGTGTCGGAGAACTCGCGCGTGCGCTGCGGGGAGAGCGCCGCGGCGACCGGGACGCCGGCCGCGCGGATCTCCGCGATCCGCGCTGTGATGAGGTCGGCCCGGATGGGCGCGCGGTACAGCTCCTGCATCCGCGCCGTCGCGGCCTCGGCCGGCAGCTCCCGGATCTCGGCGAGCACGGGTTCCGGATCCTCGTAGCGGGTCCAGACGCCTTCGAGCCCGAGCACGCCGAGGCCGCCGGCGCGGCCGATCGCGATCGCGGTGGCGGGCGAGGTGACGGAGTCCATCGGCGCCGACAGGAACGGCACGGCGAAGTGGTACGCGTCGATCGCCCATGCGATCGACACGTCCTCCGGGTCACGCGTGCGCCGCGAGGGGACGACGGCCACGTCGTCGAACGCGTACACGCGGCGACCGCGCTTCGCGCGCCCGATCTCGAAGTCCATGCTCACGCGGCGAGCCTAGCGACGGCGTCCGAGGGCGGCCGCGGGTGCGTGCGGCCGCCGGCAGCGCCTTGCGGACCGTCCGGCGCGCTGCAGCGCGCTGCGCCGTCCGTCCGGCGCCGGGGAGGGCGGTCCGCGGCGCGGCTCCCCGGATGCGCCCCCCGGGTCGGGAGAGTGGCGTCGTGCCCCGCATCCTGATCACGAGTGCGCGGCAGGCCGGCTTCGTCCTGCCGCTGCTGCAGATCGCGCAGGCGCTCGTCGCGCGGGGCGACGAGGTGACGTTCCTCACCGGATCCGAGTTCGCGCCCCGCGTCGACGCGGTGGGCGCGCGGTTCGCGCGGCTCCCCTACGACGACGTGGCCCCGCCGGCGGCGGTGCGGCCGGCGCGCAACCGCAACGGCGTGCGGGAGGTCGCACGGCTGCTGGAGGCCCTGTTCCTCGACCCGATCGAGGTGGATCACCGCACGGTGCTCAGCCTGAGCGCCTCGCTCGGCGTGGACGCGGTGATCAGCGAGCCGCTCTTCGTCGGCTCGTCGATCATCGGCCTGCTGCCGCGCGGGGAGCGGCCCGCGGTGCTCTCGATCGGGTTCTTCCCGCTGCCGTTCTCGAGCAGCGACACCCCGCCCTTCGGGCTCGGCCTCGCCCCGATCGACGAGCCGCTGAACACCGTCCGGAACGGCCTGCTGCGGTTGGGGACCGACATCGCCGTGCTCGGTGGCCTCCGCCGGCGCTTCGCCGAGGAGGTGCGGCGGCTCACCGGCGCGACGGTGCGCGGCTCCCTGTTCGACATCGCGCTGAGCCCGGACGCGTTCGCGCAGACGACCGTGCCGCAGTTCGAGTTCCCGCACCGGGACCTGTCGCCGAAGGTGCGGTTCGTCGGGCCGCTTCCGCCGCCGCCGCTCGGCGAGCTGCCGGCGTGGTGGGACTACGGCGACCGCACGCCGATCGTGCACGTGACCCAGGGCACGTACGCGAACGCGGATCCGACCGAGCTGATCGTGCCGACGATCCGAGCGCTCGCGGACGTCCCGGTGCGCGTCGTCGCCACGACCGGCGGCCCGGATCCGGCGACGGTGAGCGCCGCGTACGGTGGGCCGCTGCCCGCGAACGCCCGCGTGGAACGCTTCCTCCCCTACGACCACCTGCTGGCGGCGTCCAGCGTCGTCGTGACGAACGGCGGCTACGGCACCGTGCACCACGCGCTCCGCTGGGGGGTGCCGCTGGTCGTCTCCGGGACGACCGAGGACAAGGTCGAGGTGAACGCCCGCGTCGCCTGGGCCGGGGTCGGGATCAACCTGAAGCAGCAGCGGCCGCAACCGGAGGCGATCCGGCAGGCGGTCACCGCCGTGCTCGCGGACCCGCAGCACCGCCGGTCCGCGACGCGCATCGCCTCGGCGATCGCCGCGACCGACCCGGTGCGCGACCTGCTTGCCCTGGTCGACGAGGTCATCGCGGCGAACCGGCCGGGCGGGCCCGGGGCCGGCGCGTCGGCCCTCCCCCGTCTCCGCTAGCCGTCACCCGTGCTCGACGGCCGCCCCGCCGGGGCGGCGCGCCGTCCCGGCGGGGCGGCGACCGTCTAGCGGGGCACGAAGCCGAGGCGTCCCGTCACCGTGCGGGCGCCGAGACGATGGGCGGGAAGCACGCCGGGGCCGCACGCCGCCGTGCCGATGCCGTGCTCCGCGAGGTCGATCACGAGGCGGCATCGGTCCGCGGCGTCCGGCAGCTCGATGGGATGCGGCGCCGCGTCGAGCTCGGCGGAGGTCCACGGGCTCGCGGTGAAGCTGAAGCCCTCCCCGGTCACCGTGAAGCCGGCGCCCGGAGCGCCGACGTCGAGGCGGGTGCAGCCGGCCCGGGAGCCGTTCTCCTGCGGCCGCACGTACTCGGTGTGCAGCTCGAGCACGTCGTCGACGGCCCAGTGCCCGAGCCGCTGCGCGCCTCCGGTGTCGGGATAGCGCTGGCCCGGACCGTAGCCGTCCCAGGCGATCCCGTCCGGCCGGTACGGCAGCGCGAACTCGAGGCCGACGCGCGCCCAGCCGAACGGCCACTCGCCGTGCGGCTCGACGGTGACCTCGAGGCCGAGGGTCTGCCCGTCCGACGACCAGCGCTCGGTCACGAGCACATGGGCGTCCGTGGCGGCGGGACCGACCCGGCTGACGACCTCGAATCCGGTGTCCGACGGCGAGACCGCCACGACACGGCGGCGGAGGCGGTGCAGCCCCTCCCGGTGCCAGCCCTCCGCGTCGGACAGCAGGCCCTCGCGCTCCTTGGCGACGCCCCGGTCGTTGTCGGTCGGCGCGCGCCAGAGGGTCAGCTCCGGTCCCGGCACGAGCACGCCGGCGACGGCGACGAGGCGACCGGTGACGGCGTCGAACTCCGCGGGGCCGAGCGTCAGCCGGCGGCCGTCCTGCTCCGGTCGGGCGCCGGGCAGCGGCGCGGTCGGCACGGGATGCGCGCCGGACTGCGTCCACGCGAGCTCGTGGCCCGCGTCCGCCCACGCCGTGGGCGCCGCGAGCACGAGCCGCACGGTGAGGATTCCGTCGCCGTGGGCCTCGGGCGGCAGCGCCACCTCGGCCGTCCCGTGCGGCGGCACGTCGGGCAGTGGCAGCGTGCCGGACGCGCCACCGCCGGTGGACCACTGAAGCGCGAGCCCGTCGAGTCCGCGGAAGTCGAATGCGTTCGTGATCCGCACGGCCGCGTCGCCCTCGGTCACCTCCAGCTGCACCGGCTCGTACGCCTTCTTCAGGTCGGCGAGCCCCGGGCGCGGGGTGCGATCGGCGTCGACGAGGCCGTCGGCCACGAAGTTGCCGTCGTGCAGGGGCTCCCCGAAGTCGCCGCCGTAGGCGAACCAGGTGCGCCCGTCCGGCGTCGTACGGCGGATGCCGTGCTCCAGCCACTCCCACACGAACCCGCCCTGCGTGCGCGGGTGGCGGCGGAAGCTCGCCTCGTACTCGTCCAGACCGCCGGGACCGTTGCCCATCGCGTGCACGTACTCGCACTGCAGGAACGGCAGCGCGCGGCGGTGGGCGTCCGCGGCCGCGTCGGGCAGCGGCTCCTCCGCGCCGCGACCGATGGCGTCCACCTCATCCGGATGCGCGTACATCCGGGAGTAGAGGTCGACGTAGGTGCTCGACCAGTCGCCCTCGTAGTGCACCGGGCGTGCAGGGTCGAGCTCGTGGGCGAGCCGGGCGGACGCCTCGAGGTTGCGCCCGGTGCCGGCCTCGTTGCCGAGGGACCAGAGGATCACGCTCGGGTGGTTGCGGTCCCGGGCGATCGTGCGGGTCATCCGGTCGAGGTAGGCCGGCTCCCACGCCGGGTCGTCGCTCGGGTTGCCGCGCCAGCCCACGTGGAGGAAGCCGTGGGTCTCGAGGTCGCACTCGTCGATCAGGTAGAAGCCGAGCTCGTCGGCGAGGCCCGGGAGGTCGGGGTGCGGCGGGTAGTGGGAGGTGCGGATGGCGTTCACGTTGTGCTGCTTCATGAGCTGCAGCTCGTGCCGCACGACGTCCGGCGGCACCACCCGGCCGAGGTCGGGGTGGTGCTCGTGGCGGTTGACCCCGCGGATGCGGATCCGCCGCCCGTTCACCTTCAACTGGGCGTCCTCGATCGTGATGGTGCGGAAGCCGACGCGCAGGGTCGCGGTCTCGGCCGCGGTCCGCACGACGACCTCGACGAGGTCGGGCGTCTCGGCCGACCAGGATCTCGCGCCCTCGATCCGGTGCTCGGCGCCGACCGCCAGCCCCTCGAGCCCGAGTGACGGCACCGCCACGGTCGCCGCCGCGCCCTCGCGCGTGGACGCCTCGACGCGGAGCAGGCCGGCACCGTCGATCCAGTCGGCGTGCACGACGACGTCGACGAGGCCGCCGGCGGGCGCGGCCTGCAGGGTGACGTCGCGGAACACGCCGGGCAGCCACCACATGTCCTGGTCCTCGAGGTAGCTGGTCGCGGACCACTGCACGACCCGGAGCACGAGCAGGTTCTCGCCGGCCACGAGCGCGGGGCTCGCGTCGAACTCGTGCACGAGCCGGCTGCCGCGCGTGGTGCCGAGGCGCTGCCCGTTCAGCCACACCTCGCCCGCGTTGTCGACGCCGTCGAGTCGCAGGATCGCGGGGCCGCCCTCCCAGGAGAAGCGGCGACGGAAGTCTCCGACCGGGTTCTCGTCGGGCGGATGCGGCGGGTCCACCGGGAACGGGAAGACGGTGTTCGTGTACGCGGGCGCCCCGTGGCCGGCCATCGGCCAGCTCGACGGCACCTCGATCGAGCCCCACCCGCTGTCGTCGAAGCCCGGGTCGCCGACGCCGTCCGGGGCGTCGGCGAGCGACGCGGACAGCAGGAAGCGCCACGATCCGTTCAGCGACAGCAGCGGCGCGTCGGTGACGAAGCGGGCGCGCGGCGGCAGGGCGCCCTCGCCGACGATCAGGGTGGGATCCGGCACGGTTCCTCCGGGGGACGCGGTCATGCGGTGAGGGTGATCAGGAGCGCCTGCTCCGGGTTCAGCACGGGCATCGGCAGCCCCAGCTCGGCGAGCACGCGGCCGGAGAGGACCGGAGCGGCGTCGAGCCAGGCCACGCCGCGGCGCTCGTTGACGGCATGCGGACCGAGCGGGAGCGCGAGCTCGACGCGGTAGGCGCGGTCGGGGTCGAGCCCCTCGAAGCGCACCGGCACGGGCGCCTCGTTCGCGCTCGTCGCGAGGGTGGCCACCGAGAAGAGGGCCTTCGAGCCGTCCTGCGCGACGACGCCGGTCACCTGGAGCGACGGGTCCGGGGAGTCCCAGCGCACCATCCGCCCCGTGGCGATGAGGTCCCGCTGCGCCTTGTACACGCGGATGGCGTCGGCGAGCCGGTCACGGTCGTCCTCGTCGGCCTGCCGCACGTCCCACTCGATGCCGAAGTGGCCGAACATCGCGGTGATGGCCCGGAACCCGACGTCGTGCACGCGGCCGGTGCTGTGCGACAGCGTCGGGCCGACATGGGCCCCGACGAGCTCGGGCGGCACGAGCAGCTCCGTCCAGCGCTGGATGGTCTGCCGCTCGAGGGCGTCGTTCGTGTCCGAGGTCCAGATCCGGTCCGTGCGCGCCAGGATCCCGAGGTCCACCCGGGCGCCGCCCGAGGAGCAGCTCTCGATCTCGACCTCGGGATGCCGGCGGCGCAGCTCGTCGAAGAGGCGGTACGCCGCGAGCGTCTGCTCGCGGGCGGATGTGACACCGGCGTGGCCGAGCTCGAGCTGGTCGCGGTTCTGGTCCCACTTCAGGTAGTCGATCGCGTTCTCGGTGAGGATCGTGTCGAGCGCGTCGAGGATGTGCTGCCAGGCGGCCGGGTTCGCGAGGTCGACGACCTGCTGGTGCCG
>DASYJR010000118.1:0-6159 GCA_035996305.1 Amnibacterium sp.
CTCCGCCCCGACCGCCGTCAGCAGCGTGGCGAGGAACTCCTCCGCGCCGGGCGGTGCGGGAATCGGATGGGCGAGCACGGCCGTCTCGTCCGGGTGGCGCACCAGGAAGTCGGTGAGGCCGCTGGAGGCGCCGAGCACGGCGGCGAGCCGGTGCCCGAACCCGGGATCGGCGACCGCCGCGGCGACGCGCTCGGGCGCCTTCTCGAGCAGCCGCTCGAGGCCGGCGAGCGCCTCGTCCGGATCCGCGACCGGCCGCGCGAACAGCCCGAGCACCGCGGGTGCATCCGTACCGGTGCGCTCCGCGAGGTCGCGGAGCCGTTCCGCGGCGCCGCTCAGGTCGTCGAAGCCCGCCCTGGCGAGGTCGGTGAGCCGGATGGCGCCCGCGGGCGCCCGGCGGTCAGAGGAGCTCGAGATTGGTGGCGAGCTCATACGGCGTCACCTGGGCGCGGTAGGCCTGCCACTCGCGTCGCTTGTTCGCGAGCACGTAGCGGAACACCTGCTCGCCGAGCGTCTCGGCGACCAGCTCCGACTCCTCCATGAGTCGCACCGCGTGGTCGAGGTTCGTCGGCAGCGGTGAGAAGCCGAGGGCCCGGCGCTCGCCGTCGGAGAGCGACCAGACGTCGTCCTCCGCCTCTGCGGGGAGCTCGTAGCCCTCCTCGATGCCCTTCAGGCCCGCGGCGAGCATCAGCGCGAACGACAGGTAGGGGTTCGCCGCGGAGTCGATGGCGCGGTACTCGATGCGAGCCGACTGGCCCTTCCGCGGCTTGTACAGCGGCACGCGGACGAGCGCGGAGCGGTTGTTGTGCCCCCAGCACACGTAGCTCGGTGCCTCGTCGCCGCCCCAGAGCCGCTTGTAGGAGTTCACGAACTGATTCGTCACGCCGGTGATCTCGGGCGCGTGCCGCAGCAGGCCGGCGATGAACTGCCGGCCGATCTTCGACAGCTGGTACTCCCCGCTCGGCGAGTAGAACGCGTTGGCGTCGCCCTCGAACAGGGACATGTGCGTATGCATGCCGCTGCCCGGCTGCCCCGACATCGGCTTCGGCATGAACGTCGCGTACACGCCCTGCTCGATCGCGACCTCCTTGATGACGGTGCGGAACGTCATCACGTTGTCGGCGGTGGTGAGCGCATCGGCGTAGCGCAGGTCGATCTCGTTCTGGCCCGGTCCCGCCTCGTGGTGGCTGAACTCGACCGAGATGCCGAGGTCCTCGAGCATCCGCACGCTGCGGCGCCGGAAGTCGTGGGCGGTGCCGCCCGGCACGTTGTCGAAGTAGCCGGCGGAGTCCACAGGCTCGGGCCCCTCGGGGCCGATCGTGCTCGACTTCAGCAGGTAGAACTCGATCTCCGGATGCGTGTAGAAGGTGAAGCCGTGGTCGGCCGCCCTCGCGAGCGACCGCTTCAGCACGTTCCGCGGATCCGCGGCCGCCGGCTGCCCGTCGGGCGTCGTGATGTCGCAGAACATCCGCGCGGTCGGGTCGATCTCGCCCCGCCACGGCAGCACCTGGAACGTGCTCGCGTCGGGCTGGGCCAGCACGTCGGCTTCGTAGGACCGGGTGAAGCCCTCGATGGCGGAGCCGTCGAAGCCGATCCCCTCCGCGAACGCGCCCTCCACCTCGGCCGGCGCGATCGCGACCGACTTCAGGGTGCCGACCACGTCCGTGAACCAGAGGCGGACGAACTTGATGCCGCGTTCCTCGATCGTGCGGAGCACGAAGTCGCGCTGCTTGTCGACCACCGGTCGCGTCCCCTCCTCCGGACCGGAACCGAGCGCCGTCCGAGCCCTCCCTAAACTAGCGGGCATGCCCCTGCTGCGCATCGCGCTGGCGCAGACCGACCCGGTGATGGGCGACTTCCCGGCCAACGTCGCCGCCGCGGTGGACGCGGCGCGGCGGGCCCGGGAGTCGGGCGCCGACCTCGTCGCGCTCGGCGAGATGGCGCTCTCCGGGTATCCGATCGAGGACCTCGCGACCCGGCCGGCGTTCCTGTCGGCCTCCCACGCGCACCTGCTCGAGCTCGCGGAGCGCCTCGAGCAGGAGGGCCTCGGCGACCTGCCGATGGTGATCGGCTTCCCGGACGGCCCGTTCGATCCGCGCCCTGACGACCGCGGCACCTCACCGACCTCGATCGCGCAGAACTGCGCCGCGGTGCTGCACGGCGGCCGGCTGGTGGCGCGGCAGGCGAAGTTCCACCTGCCGAACTACTCCGTCTTCGACGAGTATCGCAACTTCATCCCCGGCGACGAGCTCGTCGTGCTGCGGATCGGCGACGTCGACGTCGCGCTCGCCATCTGCGAGGACATCTGGCGCGACGGCGGCCCGGTGAGCCGCGTCGCGTCGGCGGATGCGGGCGTCCTGCTCGTCATCAACGGATCGCCCTACGAGCGGGACAAGGACGACGTCCGGCTGCCGCTCGTGAAGCGTCGGGCGAAGGAGACGGACGCGGTCGTCGCGTACGTCAACCTCGTCGGCGGCCAGGACGACCTCGTCTTCGACGGCGACAGCGTCGTCGTCGATCCCGCCGGCCGCGTCGTCGCCCGGGCGCCGCAGTTCCGCGAGCACCTGCTCGTCGTCGACGTCGAGGCGCCCGATCCGGGCGAGCCGACGGTGCTCGAGGGCGTCGTGCGCGTGACCCTGCCGAAGCACGAGCGGGTGCGTCCGCCGCTGACCCGTGACGTGAGCACGCCGCCCGACGACCTCCAGCAGGTCTGGGAGGCCCTCACGCTCGGCCTCGCCGGCTACGTTCGGAAGAACCGGTTCCCGTCCGTGATCCTCGGGCTGTCCGGCGGCATCGACTCGTCCGTCGTCGCATCCCTCGCCGCGGACGCCATCGGGCCGGATCGGGTCGTCGGCGTCTCCATGCCGAGCCGCTACTCGTCCGAGCACTCCCGGTCGGATGCGGACGAGCTCGCCGCCCGCATCGGTCTCGTGTACCGCACCGAGCCGATCGAGGGCCTCGTCGAGCCGTTCGAGCGGCAGCTGCGCCTCGAGGGACTCGCCGCCGAGAACATCCAGGCCCGCGCCAGGGCGCTCATCCTGATGGCCCTGTCGAACCAGGAGGGGCACCTCGTGCTCACGACGGGCAACAAGAGCGAGCTCGCCGTCGGGTACTCGACCATCTACGGGGACTCGGTGGGCGGCTTCAACCCGCTGAAGGACGTCCCGAAGTCGCTCGTCTGGCAGCTCGCCCGCTGGCGCAACCGGGCCGCGGCCGAGCGCGGCGAGACGCCGCCGATCCCCGAGAACTCGATCTCGAAGCCCCCGTCGGCCGAGCTGCGCGTCGACCAGACCGACCAGCAGACGCTGCCGTCCTACGAGCTGCTCGACGAGATCCTCGATCGCTACATCACCGACCGCTGGAGCCGGCAGCAGCTGCTCGATGCGGGCTACGACGCGAAGGTGGTGCAGCAGGTCGTCGCGCTCACCGACCGCGCCGAGTGGAAGCGCCGGCAGAGCGCGATCGGCCCGAAGATCTCGCAGATGGCGTTCGGCCGCGACCGGCGCCTTCCCATCACCTATCGGCCCGCGGACTGACGGCCACGTCCTACGCTCGTCCCATGGCAGATCCCCGCGCCCGGGTGCGCACCCGCCACTTCCAGCAGGCGAAGGAGTCGGGCGTCCGCATCACGGGCCTGACGAGCTACGACGTGCAGACCGCGGAGATCTTCGACCAGGCGGGCATCGACTTCCTCCTCGTCGGCGACTCGGCCGGCAACGTCGTGCTCGGCTACGACTCGACCGTGCCCGTCACGGCCGACGAGCTCATCCCGTTGACGCGATCCGTCGCCCACGCGGCTCGGCGCGCGTTCGTCATCGCCGACCTGCCCTTCGGCTCCTACGAGCTCGGCCCCGACCAGGCGCTCACGACGGCGTTCCGGTTCATGAAGGAGACCGGCGCCCACGCGGTCAAGCTCGAGGGCGGCCGGCGCAGCGCCCGGCAGATCGAGCGGATCGTCTCCGCCGGCATCCCGGTCATGGCGCACATCGGCTTCACCCCGCAGAGCGAGCATCGGCTCGGCGGCCACCGGGTGCAGGGCCGCGGGTCGGATGCGGACGAGCTCATCGCCGACGCGCAGGCCGTCGAGGACGCGGGCGCCTTCGCCGTCGTGCTCGAGATGGTGCCGTCCGCCGTCGCCCGCCGCGTCACCGAGCTGCTGTCGATCCCGACGATCGGCGTCGGCGCCGGGCCGCACGTCGACGGCCAGCTGCTCGTGTGGACCGACTTCGCCGGCCTCACCGCCGGCCGCATCCCCAAGTTCGTGAAGCAGTACGCCGACCTGCGCGCCACGCTCACCGACGCCGTCGAGGCCTTCCGCGAGGACGTGGCCGAGGGCCGCTACCCGGCCCCGGAGCACGAGTACGACTGACCGCCGCACCCGTCCGCCGAGCTGAGGACCCGGCGGCGTGGCTCAGGCGGATCCGCGGATGAGCGCGGCGCGCCGCGCGGGATCTCCTGAACACGGCGGAGGTCAGTCCTCGCGCCGGTCCTCGTCGGCCCAGCGACGGCTGTTCTCGGCGATGCGAGCCGCGGCGCCCTCCGCCTCCGCACGGGACGAGTAGGGGCCCGCCCGGTCCGTCCACGGCGACTGCGCGCCGTGCTCCACCTGCCCGGTCTTCGTGTTGAACCACCACGCGTCGGCGTCGGCCATGACCGTCCCCTCTCCCGTCAGCCCCGAACCGGAGCCGAAGGGGATCGTATGCCCGCACGCTAGATTGGGGCCGTGGCCCAGGCGATCGGCATCGACATCGGCGGGACCGGGATCAAGGGCGGCCTCGTCGACGTGACGACCGGGGAGCTGCTGAGCGACCGGATCAAGCGCCCCACCCCCGAGGGCGGCGAGCCCGACGACATCGTCGAGGTGGTGCATGCGATCCTCGCCGAGCTCGGGGAGGGTGCCGACGCCCCGATCGGCGTCTGCTTCCCGGCGATCGTCCGCAACGGGCGCACGATGTCGGCCGCGAACGTGTCCAAGAAGTGGGTCGGCCTCGCCGCCGAGCAGCTCTTCGAGCGGGCCCTCGCGCGCGACATCACCTTCGTGAACGACGCCGACGCCGCCGGGTACGCCGAGAGCGAGTTCGGTGCCGCGAAGGAGGTCGACGGGCTCGTGCTGATGACCACCCTCGGCACCGGCATCGGCAGCGCGATCATCTACCGCAACCTGCTCGTGCCGAACGCGGAGCTCGGTCACCTGGACATCGGCGAGCGGCTCGATTTCGAGACCCACGCGTCGAACGCCGTCCGGGAACGCAAGGAACTCAGCTGGAAGCGCTGGGCCGCCCTGCTGCAGATCTACTACGAGAAGCTCGAGTTCCTCTTCTCCCCCGACCTGTTCATCGTCGGCGGCGGCGTGTCCAAGCACGCCGAGGAGTTCCTGCCCCTGCTGATGCTCGACACCCCCATCGTGCCCGCCGCGCTCCGCAACAACGCCGGCATCCTCGGCGCCGCCGCGCTCGCCGCGCACGGATCCGGTGAGCGGTACACCGTGGGCGCCGAGCACCTCGTCCGCGAGACCAACGAGACCGCACCCGCTCCCGCGTCCTAGACTCGGATGCGGAATGGGCCGGCAGACGGTCGCGTCGGCCGCCGCATCGCGGCGACCGCCGAGGAACGTCCGGGCTCCGCAGAGCAGGGCGGTGGGTAACGCCCACCCGGGGTGACCCGAGAGCAAGTGCAACAGAAAGCAGACCGCCACGTCCCGCCCGCAAGGGCGGACGGGGTAAGGGTGAAACGGTGGTGTAAGAGACCACCAGGGGTCCGGGTGACCGGATCCGCTGGGTAAACCTCGCCCGGAGCAAGGTCGAACAGGGACCGACTCGGCTGCTCGCCGATGGTCCCGGGTGGACCGCTGGAGGGCTGCGGCAACGCAGTCCCGAGATAGATGACCGTCACCGCTCCACCACGGAGCGGTACAGAACCCGGCGTATCGCCGGCCCATTCTCATCACCGCGCCGCCGCTGCTGCGGCGCGGGTCGTGGGCAGTCCGGCCGGACCGGCGCGGCGGCCCGGCCTCCCGTACCCGAGGCCGGCCCGCGGCAACCGACGCAGTCGTCGCCGGGAGTCCGTGCCGAGCACCTGCGCGAACGACCGAGGAATCGAGGGTGCTGCGCCCGCCCGTGCGGAACGGCGGGCGTTCACTGCGGAAACTCCGTCGATCGCGCC
>DASYJR010000119.1:0-16324 GCA_035996305.1 Amnibacterium sp.
CCTTGAAGACGGACTGCACGGCCGGCTTCGACCAGCAGTTCTTCTCGAGGTTCTCCAGGGCGAGCCGCACCTCGTCGCCGCCCTCCTTGATCGCGGATGCGATCGCGAGGGTCTGGTAGTAGGTCGCGGCCTCCTTGCCCCAGACGAAGAGGTACTTGCCCTTCGCCTTCGCCTTGCCACCGAGCACGTACGCCTCCTCCCACGTCTTCGGGACGGTCCATCCGTTGGCGTCGAACAGGGACTTGGAGTACCAGATCGCGTAGACGGTGAGCACGTAGTTGAGGACGAGGAACTTCCCGTCCAGTGTGCCCGGCCCGGTGACGCCCGTGTAGAGGGTGTCCGCGATCTTCTTGCCCTCGTAGTTGTTCGAGTCGATGACGTCCGTCAGCTCCGACAGCTGGCTGCGGATGGTGCTGATGCCGATCGCGTTCGCGCCGCTGTTGTCGATGAGGTCCGGCGGGTTGCCGGCGACGAACTTCGGCTGCAGCGACTGGGCGATGTTGGTGATCGGCTGCACCGTCGCCTTCACCCCGAGCGACTGCTTCGCCATGACGGCCGCGGCGAAGTCGACGTAGTCCGTGCCGTAGCCGCCGTTGAAGATGGCCGCGGCCACCGTCGACTTGGCCTTGACGCCGAACGGGTTCTTGGCGGACTTGGCGGTGCCGGTGCTGCTCGACGATCCGGACTGGGCGCCGCCGGCGGCGCAGGACGCGAGCGATCCCACGAGCGGGACGGCGAGTCCGGTGATGAGCGCACCGCGGAGGAAGGCCCTCCGCGCCATGGGCTGTGCTTGGCGGTCCACGTTGACTTCCTTTCCTCTGGTGTGTTCGGGCGGGTGCCCGAGGTTCAGGCGAAGCGCGAGATCCCGTACCGGGTCTCGAGCTCGACGTTGTGCTCGTCGCCGCCGGGGATGTTGGCGGACAGGTAGAGGGGCGCGGGCTCGCCGGCCTGCACGAAGCGGTCGGCGACGCCGATGGTGAGCACCTGGGCGATGAACGCCGCGGTGATCGAGGAGACCGCGCCGGCGGCCACATCCGCCCCGATCGTGATCGCCGCGTCGCCGTAGGGGGCGAGGTTGTCGATCGTCACGTCGGCGACGTCCGTCAGGCGCTTGCCGCTCTCGTGCTTCGGCTCGACCTGCATCGTGTGGTCGAGCGACGTGACCGCGATGACCGGGTTGCCGGCCCGCTTCGCGGCGAGCGCGAAGCCGACGATCGAGCCGTTCACGCCCGAGTTCGATGCGATCAGCACGACGTCGTGCGGGCCGACCTCGGCGATCTCGAACAGCCGGTCCGCCACATCCGGGTTGCGCTCGAGCGAGGCGCCCTTGAGCTCGGAGACCGGCAGGTCGCCGACGAGCGCGAGGTCGCGCAGCGCCACCTTCTTGGTCGGCACCAGCCCGCCCGCACGGCCCGCGATCTCCATCGCGAACGCCTCCGAGTGCCCCGTGCCGAACGCGTACGCCACGCCGCCCCGATGCAGGGCTGTCGTGATGAGGTCGATCGCCCGATCGAAGGCGCCCTCGGCGGCGAGCGCCTCGAGGCGGGCGAGGCGGCTGTCGACCGCCTCGGCGAAGGCGTGGACGGCGGCGGTCGTGCTTCCGGTCATGCGGGGGTCCTCCGGGCGGGGTCGGGAAGCTCGGGACCGGCGCCGCCCTGCGCGGCGGCCGGCACCGCACGCGCCGTGCGGGCGGGCGGACGGGCGGCGGCGGCGCCGGTCGCCCGGTGCGGGGCGACGGCGAGGGCGGATGCGGCGAGGTGGGTGCGCGTGCGGGCGAAGTCGACCTGCGCGGTCAGCACGTAGAGCAGGTCGCCGACGTAGACCTGGCTGTAGTACGCGGCGAGGTCGTCGGGCTGCAGGAACCGCTCGAAGGCGGACGTCTGGATCACCACGTCGGCGAGCTCGGCGAGGGGCGAGCCGGGATCGTTGGTCACGGCCACCGTGAGGCTGCCGTGCCTGCTGGCCTCCTCGAGCATGGTGATCGTCTCGGCCGTGCGGCCCGTGTGCGAGTAGCCGATCGCGACGCAGTCCTCCGTCTGCAGCACCGCGCTCGTGAGCCCGGCGTGCACCTCCGACCACACGTTGCAGACCACGCCGATGCGGTACAGCCGGCCGGCCAGCGCCTCGGCGGCGAGGGCGCTGCTGCCGACGCCGTAGAGGTCGACGTGCCGGCTGTGCGCGAGCGTCTCGGCCAGGGCCCGCAGCTGCACGAGGTCGAGCGACGCCGCCGTCTCCTGCAGCGAGCGGATGGTGCCGTTCAGCAGCGTGCTGCGCACGTCCTCGGCGGTGTCGTCGGGCCCGAACGCGCGGCCGATGTCGGCCTGGTGGGCCGGCCGCGCCGACGTGCGGCCGAGCTCGGTGGCGACGCTCATCCGCAGGGCGACGAAGCCGGTGTAACCGATCTGCCGGCAGAAGCGCGTGACGGTCGCGGGCGACGTGCCCGCCCGCTCGGCGAGCTCGTTGACGCCGAGCTCGAGCACGAGGCGCGGATCCTCGAGCACGACCGCCGCGACGCGCTGGCTGGCGGTCGGCAGGTCGTCCCAGCGGGACCGGATCCTGTTGTGCACCGCGGAGGCGTCGACGCGCTCGCCGGACGCCGCCTGCACTGCATCGGTACCGGTCACGTGAGAACCCGTTTCCTCGTCGGGCACCTTCGCCCGAGATTTCGTTTCACTATAGGGTCACCGCATGCCTCGTGTGTTGCAGGCGCGTAACGATGCGTGAGTTCCTCGCCGTCGACGCGGGCGGCACCTCCTCGCGGGCCGTCGTCGTGGACGAATCGGGCCGCTGCCTCGGCTACGGACGCGCCGCGGGCGGCAACCCCGTTTCGGTCGGCCTCGATGCGGCGGCGGTCGGGGTGGCGGATGCGCTCACTCGGGCCCTCGCCGCGACCGGTCCCGGACCGACGGCCGAGCCGATCCTGCTCGCGAACGCGGGCGGCGGCGGCGAGCCCTTCCAAGCGGCGATCCTCCAGCGGCTCGAGCCGCTCGGCGTCCGTGGCCCGTTCGTCCCGGTCGGCGACCTGCTCGCGCTCTTCTGCTCCGGCACGCCCGAGCTCGACGGTGCGGCGCTCATCGCCGGCACGGGCGCGATCGGCGGCGCGATCCGCGACGGTCGGATGGCGCGAGTCGTCGACGGCACCGGCTGGCTGCTCGGCGACGCCGGCTCCGGCTACTGGATGGGCCACAAGGCCGCCCGCGCCGTCGTCGACCACCTCGACGGCGGCCCCGCCACCCACCTCACCGATGCGGTGCTCGCCCGGCTCGGCATCGCGGACGACCGGGTGATCATCGACGGCCGCCCCCGCGTGATGAGCCCGCTCATCGCCGCCCTCTACGCCCTCCGACCGGTCGAGCTCGCCCGCTTCGCCCCGCTCGTCTTCGACCTCGCCGGCGAGGACGAGACGGCGGCCTCGATCGTCCGCGATGCCGTCGAGGCGCAGGCCGCGCTGCTCCGTCGCGTCCGCCGGTTCCAGGCCGACGGCCCGCTCGTCTTCGGCGGCAGCGTGCTCGTCGAGGGCTCGCTGCGCCTCGACCAGGAGCTCCTCGCTCCCCTGCTCGACGCCGCCGACGGTGCGACGCCCATCCCGGTCTCCGACGGCCTCGTCGGCGCCGCCGTGCTCGCCCTCCGCCACGTGGAGATCGAGGTCGGCGCCGAGCTGTTCGCGCGGGTACGCGCGAGCGTCCGGGCCGCGACCGTCGCCGGCTGACGTGGGCTCGTCCGATCTGCAGGTTCCCGTGCCGTGTGCGGGACGGCGCGCCCCGTCCGAACCTGCACACGGCGCCGGAACCTGCAGACGGAACGCCCCGACGACCGGTCGTCGAGGAGGTCGATGCTGCGGTCCTACGTCTCCCGCCGCCGGCTGTTCACTGCGCCCCGGCCGGTTCGGCCGTCGGGGCGGCCCGTCGGCGGAACGGGGCTCCCGATCACGGGACGCCCGGACGCGATCCGCTCGTCGTTGTCGTGCACCCTCGGCTCGTAGTGGGCGTGGAACACCTTCGCCACCAGCTCCCGGCGGCTGTGCACCCCGGTCTTCTCGAAGACGTGCTTCAGGTGCTGCTGCACCGTCTCCGGCGACACGAACAGCGCGGCCGCGATGCCGGCCGTCGGTTCTCCCTGCAGGACGTGGCGGGTGACGTCCTTCTCGCGCTCCGTGAGGCCGTACGCCTCCATGAGCAGGGGCGAGATGCGGTCGGGCGGGGTGCGCTCCACGATCACGGCGGCCCGCCGCCGCCCGTCGGAGACCAGGGGCGAGCCGTGCAGCGTCAGCCACCGGCCGTCCTCGGTGCGGACCCTCGCCGAGCGCTGCTCGTCGGTGGTGTCGGCCGAGGCGAGGGCGCTGGCGGCCAGGGAGAGCACGACCGGCGGGAGCGTGCCCCGCTCGCGCCACGACCCCCCGCCCGGCAGCGTGGCGACCACCGCCTCCGCGCCGGGCGTCATCGACTGCAGCTGCCAGTCCTCGTCGAGCACGAGCAGCACCGGCGCGTTCGGCCCCTGCTCCTCCGCCTCCCCGAGCAGCAGGCCACGCGCCGCCCCCGCCGCGAGGTCGGCGGACAGGGATCGCAGGAACGCGACGTCCTCCACGGTGAACGTGGGCGCGCCGGGCTCCCGGTACAGCGTCAGCACGCCCTGCGCGACGCCGGACCTGCCGCGCAGCGCCACCGCGAGCTGCTGATCACCACCGTACGGCTGCACGAACCGCCGCCACCCCTCGCTGGTCGCCGGGTCGCCGCCCGTCGCCTCGTGCACGGTCGCCACGCCGGAGCTGGACCGCACGATCCGGGAGAGCGTCATGGCATCGTCGGCCTCGTACTCGTGCGCCAGCGCGTCCGGCGGCAGCGACGGGATCGCCGCGTCGTAGTGGCTGGTCACGATCAGCGACGCGGGGTCCATGGTGAACCAGCAGGGCCGCAGCATGAACGGCACGATCTCGTGGATCACGGGATCGCACGCCCGCCAGAGCGCGGCGACGTCGAGTCCGCGCCGCGAGAGGGAGCCGATCCGCTCCGCGGCTCGCAGCCTCAGTTCGGCGGTCGCCATGCGGGCGAGCGTAGGCGCGGCCGGGCGGCGCGGAAATACCAGATCCCTGGTATCGCCGAGGCGGTCGGCCGCACCTACCGTCCCCTCGAGAAGGATCGACGGACGGGAGACGGGCCATGCGGATCGCAGTGCTGGGCGGAACGGGGAAGGCCGGCGGGGCGGTGCTCGCCGAGGCGCTGGCCCGCGGGCACGAGGTGCGGGCGCTCGTGCGCACGCCTTCGACGCTGACGACGGCGCATCCGCGGCTCGCGGTCGTGCCGGGCGGCTTCGAGGACCGCGCCGCGCTCGACCGCACGCTCGACGGGGCGGATGCGGTGATCACCGCGATCGGCGTCACGAGCGCGCAACGGCCGACCCTGCTCGTCGACAGCGTCACGGCGATCCGCTCGGCGATGCGTCGCGCGGGTGTCGAGCGGCTCGTGATCGTGCAGGGCGTGCACATGGCCTTCCCCGGCGACCCGCGCAACCCCGGCCTGGTGCTCCTCAAGTCCGTGCTGCGTGTCGTCATGCGGCCCCTCACCATCGACGGCCGTGCTCTCGGCGCCCTGCTCGAGCAGGATCCGAGCGACTGGACGGTGCTCCGGATGCCCCGGCTCGTCCAAGGCGGCGCGACGGGCCGCGCGCTCGAGGGCCGGCTCCAGGTGAGCCCTCGATCGTCGGTCACGAGCGGCGACGTCGCCGCCTTCGCCCTGCGGTGCGTGGAAGGCGACGAGTACGTGCGGCGGATGCCGATGATCGCGTCGGCGGGCGCCCGTGCTGCCGGTGAGGCGGCATCCGACCAGGCGACGGATCGCGTGCCGGCGGATCCGCCGCGCTCGTCATATCCGTGATCTCCCCCATGCACCCGACGGCCCCTGCGGGCCAGCCTGGGATCCCGACGACTGCCCGGAGGACACGGACATGACGATTCTCGACACCGAGCGCCATCCGCTGGCGGATCAGGTCGCCGGCCGGGTGCTGCGGCCCCAGGACGACGGATTCGCGGAGGCGGCTCGACCCTGGAACCTCGCGGTCGAGCACCATCCGGACGTCGTGCTGGAAGCGGCAGGTCCCGACGACGTCGTCGCGGGCGTCCGCTGGGCGGCGGAGCAGGGGCTTCCCGTCGCGGTGCAGTCGACCGGCCACGGTGCCACGGAGTCGGTCAGTGGTGGCCTCCTGATCTGCACGCTGCCGATGAACACCGTCGAGCTCGACGTCGCGAACCGCACCGCCCGCGTCGGCGCCGGAACGCGGTGGGGCGAGCTGCTGGCGCAGTCCGTGCCCGAGGGACTGATCGGCCTCTGCGGCTCCAGCTCGGACGTGGGCATCGTCGGCTACTGCCTGGGCGGCGGCCTGCCCATCCTGGGCCGCGCCTTCGGGTTCGGGGCCGAGCGCGTGCGCAGCATCGACATCGTGACGCCGGACGGCCGGCTGCGCACCGTCGATGCCGAGCACGACGCCGACCTGTTCGAGGTGCTGAAGGGCGGCAAGGGCAACTTCGGCGTCGTCACCGCGATCGAGCTCGAGCTGCTGCCCGTCTCCGACTTCTACGGGGGCGGGATCATCTACCCCGGCGAGGATGCGGCCGAGGTGCTCACCGCATTCCGCGCCTGGACCGCCGACCTCCCCGATGACGCCTGCCCGTCGATCGCGTTCCTCCGCCTGCCGGATGCGGACTTCGCACCGCCGCCGCTGCGCGGCAGGTTCGTCGTCCACGTGCGCTTCGCCCTCATGGGCGACCGGGAGCAGGGCGACCGTCTCCTGGCGCCCATGCGCGCCGTGTCGACGCCGATCATGGACACGGCGGGTCCGCTCAGCTACCTCCAGGCGGATCTCGTGAACCTCGATCCGCCCGACCCGACGGCGTTCGAGCACGGCGGCGCGCTGCTCACCGAGTTCGGCGAGGAGGCGCAGGCGGCCCTGCTCGAGGTGGCGGGCCCGGGCGTCCGGAGCCCGTTGCTGCTCATCGAGCTGCGCCTGATGGGCGGCGCCCTCGGGCGCCCCTCACCGGTGCGCGACGCGGTCTCGGGCCGGGACGCCGCGTGGTGCGTGTCGGCGCTCGGTGTGCCCGTCCCGCCGATCGCGGAGCTCGTGCCGCCCGCCATCGAGCAGGTGCTCGACGCCCTGCGCCCCTGGGCCACGGGGCACACGATGGTGAACTTCCACGGCCGGCCCGGCGACGCCACCGACCGGGCGCGGGCCTGGCCGCCGGACGCCTACGCGGCGATCCAGCGGGCGAAGCGCCGCTACGACCCGGACACCATGATGCGGTTCGGCCACGCGGTGCTCCTGCCGAGCGGGGAGCCGGTGGAGCCCGCGATCCCGCTCTGATCGGCGCCCCCGCCGCCCGCGCTGGCGCGGGCGGCGCTCGAGGAGCACGATGCGGACCATGTCGGCGTCGCTCGAGCCCACGTTCGTGCCGACCTCGCTCGGCCGGGTCGCGGTGCACGTCCTCGGTGCGGGCCGCCCGACCGTGCTGTGGCACTCGATGTTCGTCGACGGGTCGAGCTGGGGCTTCCTGATCCCGGCCCTGCTCCCCGGCCGCCGCCTGCTGATCGTGGACGGCCCCGGCTGGGGCCGCAGCGACCGTCTCCGACGGACCGTCCGCGTGACCGACTCGGTCACCGCGGCCGTCGAGGTGCTCGCCGCCCTCGCACCGGACGCCGCCGTCGACTGGGTGGGCAACGGGTGGGGCGGCCACGTCGGCATGGAGCTGGCCGCCACGCGGCCGAAGCTGGTGCGCAGCCTGGTCGCGATCAGCGCGCCGACGCGGCCGATCGACCCGGCGCTGCGACGGCGGATCCGGCTCCTGGTGCCGATGATGCTGCTCCTCGGGCCGGTCGCGCCGGTGCGGCGGGCGATCCTCGAAGGACTGCTGACCGACCTGTCGAGGACGGATCCGCAGACGATCGGCGCCGTGCTCGACGCCCTCGCTCTGGCGGGGCGTCGCAGCACCGCGCGCACCGTGCGCTCGTTCATCCTGAACCGCGTCGACATCACGGACCTGCTCCCCCGCATCGAGGCGCCGACCCTGTTCGTCGTCGGCGACGACCGCGGCGACTGGAGCCCTGCGGAGGCTGAAGCGGTGGCCGCCCTCGCCCCCTTCGCCCGTGCTGCGGTCGTGGCGGGGAGCCGCACGCTGCTGCCGGTGGAGCAACCCGCCGCGCTCGCGAGCCTCATCGGGGGCTTCTGGGGGTCGCTCGAGACGCCCGCCCCGGACGCCTAGCCCCACCGCCGGCTCGGGCAGCGCAGGGCACGCGGTCGGCAACACGCGGTAGACACGAGGGATGGCCATTCCCCCGCCGCCCTTCCGCGCCGACATGGTCGGCAGCCTCCTCCGCCCCCAGTCCGTGCACGACGCCCGCACCGCCCACGCCGAGGGCCGCCTCGACGCGGCCGGCCTGGCGCGCATCGAGGACGAGGCGATCATCGATGTGATCCGGAAGCAGGAGGCGGCCGGGCTCCGCGCGGTGACGGACGGCGAGTTCCGCCGCGGGTGGTGGCACTTCGACTTCTTCGGGATGCTCGACGGCGTCGAGGTCGTCGAGGGGCAGAGCGGGATGGCGTTCCAGGGCGCGACGGCCGCGCCGCTCGCCGTCGAGATCCGGGACCGGGTGCGATTCCCTGCCGACCATCCGATGCTGGGCCACTTCGCGTTCGTCCGCGATCACACCTCGGTCACGCCGAAGATGTGCATCCCATCGCCCACGGTGATGCACTTCCGGCTCGCGCCCCACGCCGTGGATCGCGGCCTCTACCCGGACCGCGACGCCCTCTTCGCCGATCTCGCCACCACCTGGCGGGACGCGATCCGCGCGTTCCACGACGCCGGCTGCCGGTACCTGCAGTTCGACGACACCGCGTGGGCCTACCTCTGCTCCGACGTGGAACTGCAGCGGGCGGAGGAACGCGGCATCGACACCGCCGGCCTGGCCGACGCGTACGCGGAGCTGCTCAACGAGGCGCTCCGTGACCGACCCGGCGACATGACGATCACGACGCACGTGTGCCGCGGCAACTTCCGGTCGACCTGGATCGCCTCCGGCGGCTACGAACCGGTCGCCCGGCAGCTGCTCGAGGTCTGCGACTACGACGGCTACTTCCTCGAGTACGACACGGAGCGCGCCGGCGGCTTCGAGCCCCTCCGCTTCCTGCCGGAGGGCGACACGCGCGTGGTGCTCGGGCTCGTCACCTCGAAGTCCGGCACCCTCGAGGACCCGGCGGACATCGAGCAGCGGATCCGGGAGGCGACCGAGTTCGCGCCCCTGCAGCAGCTGGCGCTCAGCCCGCAGTGCGGCTTCGCCTCGACCGAGGAGGGCAACGTGCTCACCGAGGACCAGCAGTGGGCGAAGCTGCGCGAGATCGTCCAGATCGCCGGTCGAACCTGGGGCTCCATCGACTGACTGCCGGGCTCGGCCCGTGCTCGCGACCCGGCCCAACGTCCTTCCCGAGTGGCGCATCCGGCCCATGCGCCCCGCCCTCTTCGGCGGGAGGATGAGCAGGCGAGCGCGCACGGTCACGCGTGCACCGACCGGACCAGGGACGCGCCGAGAGGGAGGAAGCGCGATGAGCCTCATCCGCACGCTCGAGGGAGAGCCCACGTCGGACGCGGCGAAGGACATGTACGCGTCGGAGCAGCGCCGGTGGGGATACCTGCCGAACTACGCGCCCCTGTTCGCCCTGCGGCCCGACGTCTACGCCGGGTGGGTCGCCCTGAACGGCTCCGTGAAGCGAGGGATGACCGCCCGGCAGTACGAGCTGGCGACACTCGGCGCCGCCCTCGCGCTCGGCTCGAGCTACTGCAGCCTCGCCCACGGGGAGATGCTCGTCTCGGACCATCTCACCGCCGACCAGGTGGCCGCGATCGCCCGTGGCGAGGACGCGGGACTCGATGCGGCGGATCGCGCCGTGGTCGCGTTCGCGGGGCTCGTGGCGCGGAACGCCAGCCGGGTGACCGAGGACGACCTCACCCCGCTGCGTGACGCCGGGCTCACCGACGACGAGATCTTCGGCGTGGTGCTGGCGGCTGCGGCACGCTGCTTCTTCAGCACGGTGCTCGACGCGACCGGCACGCTCGCGAACGTCGAGTTCGCCTCGATGCCCTCGGACCTCCGGGACGCCCTGACCGTGGGGCGTCCGATCGCGACGGCCTGACCCGTCGTCGCGCTGGGGTTCCGGTCGCCGCTCGCCCCGGTCTCAGCTTCGCTCTGCGCCGAGGTCGTAGGTGGATCCGTCCCGGCGCGTGACCCGCAGCGCCAGGATGCCGTGCTTGTTCAGCACCCGGCAGACGTCGTCGCGGTCGTCGTAGAAGACCTCGATGCCGAGCTCCTGGCACTTCGCGAGCTTGAGGAACGGGGACTCCCGCGGGTCCCGGAACACGACCTCGTGCACCGTCCCCTGCGGCGTGATCGCGCGCACCTCCTGCTCGACCGTGCCGATGCGGCTGCGCCCGATCGCCGAAATCACGTGCACCTCGTCGCCGGCGCGATGGTGCACGTCCATGAGGTGCGCGATGCGCTCCGGGTAGTGGCTCAGCACCTGCCAGTAGTCGAACCCGACGATCATGCGGCGGCGCCTCTCCTCCGCTCCGATCCCGCGATCAGGCGTCGGCCTCGGCCAGCGTCTCCTGCTGCTCAGCGGGCGCAGCCGGGTTCTCGGCCACGTCGGCGGGCACGCGCACGGTGAGGCCTCCCGCGGCGACGCGGGTCACGATGCCGATCGCGCGGCCGAAGGGGTCGCCGTCGAGCTCGATCTCCTCCGAGCGGCTCAACCGCACGCGCAGCTCTCGGCCGCGCAGGTAGTTCAGCGCCTTCACTTCGCGGGTGCGGAACTTGCGGCCGAGCGGGGTGCGGCTCAGCACGCCGTTCTCCCAGACCACCTTCACGATGATCTGCAGCCAGCCGATGATCTGCTCCGGCCGCAGGATCACGACGTCGAGCTGCCCGTCGTCGACCGCCGCCTCCGGCAGCAGCAGGATGTTGCCGGGCAGCGAGCCGGCGTTGCCGATGATCAGGGTGTGGGCGCTCATCCGCCGCACCGGTTCCCCGTCGATCTTGAAGCGGAGCCGCAGCAGGTTCTTGTCCCGGAGCACCGTGACCAGCGCCTTCACGTAGGCGAGCCAGCCCAGCTTCGCCTTCAGCTCGTCGTCGGTCGCGGCGAGCATCTTCGCGTCGATCCCGAACCCCGCCATGACGAGGAAGGCGTGACGGGTGTGGCTGCCGTCCTCCCGGTACACGTCGGTGAGCGCGACGTCGATGGAGCGGTCGCCGCCGGCGAAGGCGGAATGCACGGAGTGCTGCACGTCGTTCAGCGACAGCGACAGGTTGCGGGCCAGCAGGTTGCCCGTGCCCGACGGGAGCAGCGCAAGGGAGGCGTCGGTGCCCTGCACCACCTCGGCCACGGCTCGGACGGTGCCGTCGCCGCCCGCGGCCAGCACCATCGTGGCGCCCGCCTCGAGCGCACGGCGGGCCTGTCCCCCACCCGGATCCTCGACGGAGGTCTCGAACCAGAGCGTCGGCTCCCAGCCGGAGGCCTGCTCCTCGGCCTCGACGAGGGGACGCAGATCGTCCACCTCGATCTTCACGGGGTTGTAGACGACCGCCGCGAGGCGCCGCCGTTCGGCGGTGTCGGTCGGATCGGTCACTGCATCCCCTTCGCTGGTCGCCGTGCACCTGGACGGCGCGGCTGCGGCCCGCCAGTGTCGAGGATCAGCCCGAGGAAGTGCCCCGGTCAGCACTCCGGTCGTCGTGCTCCCAGCAGACTCCCGGCTCACCCGAAGCCGAGGGCGTGGCCGGGGCCGTACTACCAGGCGTGATGTCGACGCGGCCGCATGCCTCTGCGTGCGCTCAAGCGGCGAGTGCGACCGCGGGCAGGGTGGTGCGGCGCCGCCCGAACGGTGAGGTCCAGTGCATGACCCCGTCGTCCTCGAGGACCACCGACCAGCCGCGCTCCTTCAACCGGTGATGCACCCGGCACAGGTGCGCGAGGTTGTCGGCGTTCGTCTCGCCGTTCCATGCCCACGGGATGGTGTGGTCGATGTCGCAGAGGTTCGCGTTGCGGTTGCAGCCGGGGAACCGGCACCGCTCGTCGCGCAGCTGGAGGAATCTTCGGAGTGGAGGCGGGACCTCGTAGTGCTCGCGTCCCACTCGCACCACGGTGTTGGACCCGGGATCGACGAGGACGCGGTACAGGCTCGGGGCCTGCGCGGTGAGTCGGCGGGCCGTCTCCGGATCGATCGGCCCGTAGCCCCGCAGGTGCCCGGGCTCGTCGGTCTTGCCCAGCAGGGTGAGCACCGGGACCGTCACGTGCACCTGGGGCACGATGTCGAGGGAGTTCCAGGTGCGGCGCGAGCGGTCGAGCACCTCCCAGTCGGTGGCCTCGGGCAGCGCGGCGAGCAGCAGGTCGATGGCGGCGTCGGCGCGGAGCTGCCCGATGCACCGGGTCTCGCCCTCCTCGCCGTGCAGCGCGACGGCCGCTCTGGTGAGCCGGTCGTGGACGGCGACGGCCTCGGGGGCCGGAAGGTACAGGTGCAGCCAGGCCATCCCGTTCGCCCCGGGCTCGATCGTGACGTCGCGCTCGGCCCGCTCGGCCTCGTGCCGCTCGGTCATCAGCTCCGGGCGCATCCGGTCGACCAGCTGCCGCACCCGGTCCTTCGCCTGTCCGATCCCGGCGCCCGTGACGAGGCGATTCGCCTCCAGCTCGAATCGATCCACGTCCTCCGGTTCGACCTGCTTCGCGCCGGCGGCGATCACCTCCACGTGGGACCAGGGCAGCGCGCCGTCGAGCAGCTTCTCCCGCGTCGCGGCCAGCCCCTGCTTCACGGCGAGCGACGTCGCGAGCATCCGCTCGGCCGCAGCGAGTGAGACCCCGCTGATCATGGCGACCTCGCGCAACGCGGCCTCGTCGTCGGCGCTGTGCACCCGCCGGCGGGACCACAGCGCGGCGAGCACATCGGCGCGGTGCAGGTCGAGCCGGGCCCGGGTGCGGTGCAGCACCTCGACCGCATCCAGCAGCTCGAAGTCGGTCGCGTCGTCGGCGATCCGCTGGGCCGGCGAGACGAGCTCAGGCAGCCACGGAGCGACATCGCGGTGGCGCGGGGAGCCGCTCTGCTGGGGTCCCTGGTCATCCGCGGCCATGCCGTCAGTGTACCACACTACTCGAACACATGTTCGAAGAACGGCGCTGCCCAGCCAGGCAGGAGCCGCGGCGAAGTGAGCGCAGCCGCGAGGGCTCAGCCCGGCGCCCGCCGCCCGGCGATCGTCGCGGCCGTGAGGTTGAGCACCAGGAATCCGACCGTGGCCACGAGCACCAGGACCATCGGAGCGGTCCAGCCGCCGGTCAGCTGGTGCACCGCTCCGACGGCGGGTGGCGCCAACGCTGCGACGACGTAGCCCACGGTCTGCACGAACGCGGACAGGGAGGTGGTGCGGTTCGGGTCACCGCCCACCTCGGCGATGATCGTGAAGATCGCGGCGAAGGCGCCGCCCTGCGCGGCGCCGCCGAGCACCCCGAAGAGCACGAACTGCTCCGGCGCGACGAGCAGCCCGACCGGCAGGCTGATCCAGAGCACGCCGATGATCGCGAGGATCGTGCGCCGCGACAGGCGCAGGGTGAGGATCGGCACGCCGATCGAGCCGCACGCGCCGGCGAGCTGGAACACCGACGAGACCGTGCCGGCGACCGCGGGGGTATAGCCGCGCTCATCGGCCAGGAGGGTCGGCAGCCACGTCGTGACGCCGTAGTAGCTGAAGGCCTGGCAGGCGAAGCCGAGGCCGAGGAGGATCGCGAGGCGGTCCGGCCGGTACCGCGGCGGACGCATCAGCACCGTCGTCGGCGGCACGGACCGCGCGCGCCGCAGCAGCACGATCCAGACGACGGCGGCCGCGACACCGGCGACGCTCCACGCGGCCGCCGCCGCACGCCAGCCGAAGATGGCCGCGACCGGCACGGTGGCGATCGAGGTCAGCCAGGTGCCGACGTTGATCGACACGCTGTAGAGGCCGGTGGCGGCCGGGCGTCCGCGACGCGGGACGTCCCGCCGGATCATCGCGGGCACGAGCACGTTGCCGATCGTGATCGAGAGTCCGAGCACCACCACGGCGACCAGCGCGACCGCGAACCCGTCGATCGAGCGCAGCACGGTGGCCGCGACGATCCCGCCGATGGAGACGAGGATCGCGGCCTCGAGCCCGATCCGGCGCTGCAGGATCGCGGCGACCGGCGTCGCGAGCCCGAAGCAGAGCAGCGGCACGGTCGTCAGCAGTCCGAACCCGGTCGACGAGACGTGCCACCCCGCCTCGGCGGCCGACGCGATGGGCGCGAGCGCGACGAGCGGGCTGCGCAGCTGGAAGCCGAGCAGCACGATGCCCGGCAGCAGCAGGCCCATCCCCAGGCGGGCGCCCCGTCCTCCGTCTCGCGCACCCATCGCGGCAAGCCTTCCATGGTGCTGCGGCGGATGCAGGGGCCCGGATCGCGCACGAGCCGGTCGCAGGATCCGCGGTGTTCCGAGGGCGGATCCGCAGAACTCCCCCATCCCGATCCTCGATGCTTCCCCCATGACGACGCCCGCAAGCCCGAGCGCCACCGAGTCGCACCCGTCCGACCCTGCCGACGAGGAGATCAGCGCCAGCGCACCCGGCGAGGGCACCCATCGCGATGACGTGACCGACAATCTGCCCCTGCCGAACGACCCACTCGATGCCACGGGCCTGCTCTCCGCCGGGGACTTGAACGGCGAAGCGCCCGACTGACCACGCGCCGAGACGGCATCCCTCGCGCACGAGCGGAAGCGCCGACGCGGTGATCAGAAGCGGCGGTCCTGATCCAGCCCGCGGACGGTCCGGGTCTGGGGCAGGCCGCAGCGCAGGCACTCGCGGCGCAGGACCACGTCGATGCGGTCCGGAAGGTCGCGGCCCTCGTCGACCTCGCCGTAGAGGTGGATCCGGCGTTCGTCGAGGATCTGCCACTTCGTCCACCGATGCCGGTGCCGGTCGGAGACCGGCCGAGTTCGAGCGGGGAGGACCTCGCCTGCGTGCGGCCCGCCTCGTCCGGACATGATGCCCACGACGGCCACCCCGACGAGCACGATCAGGGCGAGGACCCCGACGGCTTCCAGCAGCGCACCCACGCGCGTAGCAAAGCAGCCGAGGCCGAATTCCTGCAGAGCGCTACGGTCGCTCCATGGAGCAGCCCCGCCAGGCGGGTGCACGGCCGCAGCGCGCGGAGCTGATCGCCGCGCTGTCGCTCGCGATCGACCTCGGGCTCGGCCTCCCGCTCGAGCACATGCTGCGCTCCTGCATCCTCGCGATGCGGCTCGCCGACCTGCTCGGCGCCGATGCCGAGACCCGCGAGACCGCGTACTACGGCGGCCTGCTCGCCTGGATCGGCTGCCACGCGGACTCCGAGGAGTTCGCCGACCTGCTCGGCGACGACGTCGCCTTCCGCGCCGAGTCGTACGAGGTCGACTGGCGCGGTCCCGCCTTCGCCGCGCTGCTCATGCGCCACGTCGGCACCGAGCGCAGCCTGCCGCAGCACGCGGCCCGCCTCACCGCGTTCCTCACCCACGCCCGCTCCGAGATGCTCGCGCTCATCGACTCGCACTGCACCTCCGCGGGCCGGCTCGCCGAGCGCCTCGGCCTGCCCGAGCACGTGGTGCGCGGCCTCGCCGCGACCTTCGAGCGCTGCGACGGCAGCGGCCTGCCCACCGGCGCCCGCGGCGACGCCATCCCGCTCGGGATGCGGATCGTGCACCTCGCCGACGTCGTCGAGGTGCACCTCGCCCACGGTGGGCCGGCGGCGGCGATCGAGGTCGCCCGCGCGCGCAGCGGCACCCAGTTCGACCCGGCGCTCGTGACCCTGTTCTGTGCGTCCGTCGACGAGGTCCTGCCGCCGGACGACGCCTGGTCGGCCGTGCTCGAACTCGCCCCGGATCACGACCAGCGGCTCACCGCCGACGAGCTCGCCGAGGTGGTCACGGTGATGGGCGACTTCGTCGACCTCAAGTGCCCGTGGACCGCGGGCCACTCCCGCGCCGTCGCCGCGCTGGCGGCCGCGGCGGGCGCGGCGCTCGGGCTGGACGCCGCCGAGTGCGCCGCGCTCGAGCGGGCCGGCCACGTGCTCGACCTCGGGCGGATGGGCGTGCCCAACCGGGTGTGGCGCAAGCCGGCGCCGTCGACCGCGGAGCAGGAGCGCATCCGCCTGCACCCGTACCTGAGCCGTCGCATCCTGGCGCGGGTCGACGCCCTCCGCCCGGTCGCGGGCCTCGCGGGCACCCACCACGAGCGGCTCGACGGCAGCGGCTACCCGC